>NZ_JAOVQM010000009.1 GCF_025742995.1 Paracholeplasma manati
GGAGCGATAGCGGATTCTTCAGGTTATATCTTGACTTGATTATAACACTAGGACTTCAATCTTATAAATAACAATATGTAGCTGGGCCTGATCCCAAATCTACACTACATATTATACGAGGAGTGATACAGTGTTAGAAGTTAATCATGTTAAAAAGAATTACGGATCACTAACAGCGGTCAATGATTTATCTTTTACCATTCAACCAGGCGAAATATTTGGCTTGCTTGGAACCAATGGTGCAGGGAAAACCACGACCTTTAAAATGATCCTAGGGTTATTAGAACCAACCGAGGGTACCATTCGATTCCACGGGAAAAAGATTGGATATGACGATGTTGACCACATCGGTTATATGATTGAAGAACGTTCTTTATTGGTCAAATTATCGGTTAAAGAATTGGTTCTGCACTATGGAGCATTAAAAGGGATGGATCGAAACACGATATTAGAACGTTTGGACTATTGGCTTAAACGATTCAATATCGAATCTTATCTCGATAAGAAAATCAAAGAATTATCCAAAGGGAATCAACAAAAAATCCAATTCATTACCGCCATCATCAACAACCCTAAACTCTTGGTTTTAGATGAACCATTTTCAGGCTTAGACCCGATCAATACCAATAAGTTTGTTGAGGTCATTCGTGATTTCCAACAACAAGGGACGATGATTATTTTCTCAACCCATCAAATTGACCACGTGGAATCATTTTGTGAACAATTGATTGTATTAGAAAAAGGTATCCCAGTATTACAAGGTAAAATCAGTGATATTAAGAAAGACTTTAAACGTCACAACATTCGTTTGATTGGGGATGTTGAGGAGTCTAAAATCAGAGCGATTGAAGGGGTATTGGATGTCATCATTCAACCGAATGAGTGGATTGTTAAAATCGCCGATGAATCGGTATCTGAAGCGGTGTTTAATTACGTTAAAACCTGTCAACACGTGCGTAAGTTCGATGTAGAACAAGCCACACTGTCTGAAATATTTATTGAAAAAGTAGGTGAAACCTATGAGCAAGTTTAAATATTTACTCAAATATGGCATCAAACGCCGTATCGGAACCAAAGCGTTTTATATCGCCAACATCGTGATATTCATCGCGTTACTCGCCCTAATGAATATTCCGAACATCATCGCCTTTTTTGATGATGGTGAAACCTCAAAAGAAATTGTTTATGTGGTCGATGATACTGAAAAAGGTTTAGACAGCATCGCTATTCTCGATCAGAGTGCACAAGCTTTACTCAATATGATTCCAGGTGCAAACATCTCATTTGAAACCAAGGATTCTGTAGACCCAGAAAACCTAGACTTTGGACCATCCAAAGCCATCGTTCATTTAACCACAGTCGATGATATTTTAGTCGTTGATATTTATAAAGATGAACTCGATACATTAAACGAAACCATCCTATTACAATCCTTATCGGTACTCAAAGTCCAAGTGTGGGCTGTGGATAAAACGCAAGCAGAACTCGACTTAATCGAAGACTTCAATCAACCATTGGTTTATGAAGTTCATACACAAGTCGATGATACAACCACCAGAGACTTAATTCTATCCGCCATCAGCGTGTTTGTTGCGATACCGATCTTCATCATGCTCATCATGAGTGTGCAATTTGTAGGTGTTGATATCATCGAAGAAAAATCGACCAAAGCCATTGAGTTTGTGATGTCCACCGTACCACCACAAACCCACTTTATGACCAAAATATTATCGTCATTTGTATTCTTGATTGTTCAAGCGTTGTTGATATTTTTATATGGTTTAATCGCTGGATTCGTATCCACGCAAGTCCTTGGTGCAACCAATGGACAAATGTCTATCAGCGAATTGATTGGAATGTTAACAGAAACCGACTCATCGATCATCGCGAGTGTCTTCAATGCCTTACCATTGGCACTTGCCATCACCTTGATTTTCATGATTGTTGGCGGACTATTCTTCATGATTTTTATGGCAACCCTCGCATCGATGTCCACATCGATGGAAGATTTCCAATCCTTCCAGTCCCCATTCATGTTTACCATGTTGATTGGGTTCTACGCAGCGATTTTCTCCATTTACTTAGGCGACTCTGTGTTCCTGAAGGTACTGGCGTATATCCCATTATTCTCACCGATTGTTGTGCCTACTTTATACATGAGTGGTGTGCTATCGGTCATCGATGTAGTCATTTCGTTCTTGATTTTAATCGGATCAACGATAGGTATGTATTACTTACTCGCACCGGTTTATAAAGCATCGATCTTAAGTTATGACCAATCGCCATTTTTCCAAAGAATCAAAAAGATGTTCAAACGCAGTAAAGCGATGTAAAGAAAGGCCACCCTTATGGGTGGTTTTTTTGCATTTTTCTCTTATAGAAGGGTTGGCTGTGTTATAATCATTGTCGAGGTGTTAATTATGGCTACGTATGAAGAACTTAAAAAACGTATAGAAGAACTGGTTGACCCAGGGTATGAAAAACCGTTGAAAGACGTCAATGGTATTAAGAAGCTCACCGTCGGACCTACAGGGGTTGTCGATGTGGAATTGTATTTTTCAAAACCGGGTACCCCAGAAGAACAAAAATTTAAAATCAATTTGATCAAATTGGTCAAAGTAGAACTGGGATTTCCTGGCATTAAAGTGACCTTTGAACAAAATGAAGTCGTCAATGAAGGCGAGAAGAAAATCATTTATTTGGGTATCGCATCTGGTAAAGGTGGCGTGGGTAAATCCACAGTTACCGCGAATTTAGCGGCCGCATTATCCCGTTTAGGCAAAAAAGTAGGTATCATCGACGCGGATATCTATGGCGCATCCATCCCACAAATTCTAAAAGTGGACATCAAACCATTATCAGGGACAGACGATGATATGATGATTCCTTTACAAAGCGAAGGCATCGAAGTCATCTCTACTGAGTTCTTTATGCCTGCGGACAAACCCATCATGTGGCGCGGGCCGATGTTAGGCAAGATGTTATCCCATTATTTCGGTGGGGTTGCTTGGCGTCCAGATACCGATTATGTCTTGATTGACTTACCACCAGGCACTGGGGATGTCGCGCTTGATATTCAAAAATTTGCACAACACACGAAAATGTTGATAGTTACTACCCCACATGTGAACGCGGCACACGTCGCTGTTAAGGCTGGTTTAGGGGCACAACAAATCGGTCACTCCGTCATTGGTGTGGTTGAAAATATGAGCTATTTCTTAAACTCATGCAATAAAAAACGTGAATACATCTTTGGTCAAGGTGGTGGTGATAAGGTTGCGAAACAATTGGGTGTCGATCTACTCACACAAGTACCCATTGGACAACCAGTCGATGGCTATATTTTCCAAAGTGCAGAACCTGCGGGTCTAGCTTACGATCAACTCGCATCTAAAGTCATCGATTTACTCGACGAATAATCATGGTCCCTTATCATTTATATGAGGTAGAAAGAGCCCCATTGGTCATCTTTACTCATGGTATTGGGGAATATGGGTTGCTATATGAACCACTCGCTAAGGCATTGAATGAGGCTGGATTTGCAGTGGTGTTATACGATGTGCGTGGGCATGGCCAACATGGTCAACCGGGTCAATTGAAGGATTATCATGGTTTGATTGATGATATCGATGAGATGATTGCTAAAGAAGGAAAACAAAGAAAAGTCTTTTTAATGGGACATTCTCTAGGCGCACTCATCAGTCATTTATATGCAGTATCACATCCAAATATTCGTGGTGTGATATCGATAGGTTACCATTACCATATCATCTCTATGGTGAAGTGGTTAGGATTCTTACTGCCAAACAAAAAACTACATTTGAACTGGGCAGACCCAAAGAGCCGTCATGTGAAAACAGAAGCAGAAATCCAAGATGAACATTTGTTGAAGTTTGTCACTTTTAAGATGTTGTATGAAACCATCTATAAAGCGAATAAATATATTCATAAACGCTTAAACGATTATCAACCAGACCTACTTGTGATTCATGGTGGGAGTGATCGAATTGTGCCTTTACATAACGCACACGCATTATTTGATAAAGCAGGTGCTAAAGTCAAAGACATCATCATTTACCCAGAGAGTTACCACGATGTTTTACTCGATATTGACCAAACGCTGGTCATTCAAGATATGATTCAGTGGTTAAAGTCTAAAAACTAAAGCCACTTTACAATTTCTTTACAAACTACTTACAAGAGTGTGATATATTCACATTCTTTTTTTATGTAAAATCAGGATGAACAAATCAAAAAGGAGAATATATGAGAAAAATATTAGCAGTATTGGCTTTAGCATTATCATTCAGTTTAGCCGCTTGTACCTCAGGATCATCGTTCGATGACTCGAAAAACATCACCGTTTATACCCGTGACACCACCTCTGGCACACGTGCAGGGTTTATGGATGGTATCGGATTCGCTGCAGCAGCAACATCAGACGATGTATTGGTAGAAGGATTCGTCATTAAAGATAACACAGGTATCATGACTTCCATGGGTACCGATGAATATGGGATTGGTTATGTATCCTTATCGTCTTTAAACAATACCATTAAAGGTTTAAGCTACGAAGGGGTTGCACCAACCGTAGCGAATGTCCTCAATAACACCTATGGCTTAAAACGTCCGTTCATGTGGATGACCAGAGACGCTGGCGATTATGAATCGACAGAAATCGAACAATTGGTCAATGCCTTCGTTGCGTTCCTAGGCACTTCGGATGCTGCCGACATCATCAATAACAATGGTGCGATTGCGTTAGATACCACAGTTACATGGGATTCTATCAAAGCACAACACCCAATCACAGCGAGAAATAACGCGAATGTTACAGTCCGTTTTGGTGGATCTGATTCCATTCAAAAAGTTGCACAAGCATTGACTCAAGCTTTCAGTGCGAAAGCTGGTAACTTCGTTGCAGAACACGATCATACCGGTTCAGGGGATGCTTATAAGCGTACACAAACCATTGGTTTAAGCGATCCTGTATCCAAGCACGTTGCATTTGCTTCTAGATATTTCAAAGATACTGAAAAAGTCGGGGTTGCTGAATCTGCCATGGGTCAATTGGCATGGGATGCGATTGTAGCGATTGTTCACAAGAATAATCCAATCACCAATATCACTGCAGCACAACTTAAAGCGATTTACGACGGTACATATTCGAAGTGGTCAGACGTCGTTTCTGAATAAACCTGAAATAGACCCTATGGGGTCTTTTCTTGTATAAAAAAGGAGTATCTGATGCAATCCAAAATACAGTTAAATCAAACCCAAAAAAGACACAACCAATGGCTAGATAACACCATTAAGTATCTTTTGATGGGTTTTGCAATACTATCATCTTCATTCATCTTCATCATCGCAGGCGTCATCATGGTCAAAGGGGTTACCCCTTTTATCACGAACAATGGGGGATTAGGTCGAGTCAATTTGGCTGACTTTTTGACCGGTACGACTTGGTTGATTGGTGAATCGTTTAATTCAAACTTATACGCGATTGGCTTTTTAATCATCTCTACCTTATTCATCGCGTTTTTATCCTTACTCATATCCTTTCCAGTTGGGGTACTTACAGCACTATTCATTGCGAAAATTGCTCCAAAAAAATTAGCCGAAACGTTAAGAACGGTTGTAGAAATGCTCGCTTCCATCCCCTCGATTATTTACGGGTTGTTTGGGGCAGGGATTATTTTGAAAATCGTTTATGATTTATCAACCCTCATCGGTTTTCAATCCAAAGGCGGAAACTCCATTTTATCATCCGTATTGGTGTTGGCTATCATGACCATTCCAACCATCGCTTCGATCAGTGAAGTGGCCATTCGGAGCGTAGATAAATCGATCGAACATGGCTCACTAGCGCTTGGCGCATCTAAAACCCAAACCCATTTTAAAGTGGTCTTAACGTCAGCGAAAAGTGGTATTTTCACCTCAGCCATCTTAGGGATTGGACGTGTATTGGGTGAAGCCACAGCTGTTTCGTTGGTAGCTGGTGGTAGACGTAGTGGGATTAATTTTAATATCCTCGATACGACATCGACACTCACCACGATGATGTTAGAGGGGATGAAAGAAACCACAGGACTCGACTACGATATTCGCTTCTCTGTAGGGATTGTACTGATGGTTGTCATACTCATCACCAACTTCACCTTAAACTATATCAAACGAAAGGTGGGCAATGTCGATGTTAAATAGTCGTAAAAAGAAAGACCTCATCCTTCAGTCCATCACGTATTTCGCATCCTTCATTTCACTGTTTGTCCTCATCTCCATCTTATTATTCGTGTTTCTCAATGGATTCAAGTTACTCAACATGGATCTCATTACCCATAATTTTGAATCGACCAGTTATATTGCAGATTTAAAGGACTTCACTGGGCCTGGTGACTTTACCATCGATAAAGATTTTAATGACAATACCTATTATTCTTCAAAATGGGGGATTGCGCTCACAGACGATGAGAATTTGATGGGTCATACCATTGTATTGGTAACCTATGTTCATCCAGAATCCCCATTCAAAGATTTACGGAATAAAGGGGTCGCTACTCAAGATTTGAGTTTAGGGATCGATTATGAAATCATACGCATCGCTTTTAATGATGGTCCATCCGCATTATCGATACAAGGGGCTCAAAACATGATTCACGTATTGGATACGAAAACCACCTTTCGTGAATTAGAATATTCGACTTCTGGTGGTGGGATTCGTGGGTCGATTATCACAACACTCTATTTGATCGGTCTAACGCTATTGATTGCGTTACCGATTGGTGTGGGAGCTGCACTTTACTTAAATGAATATGCGCCTAAAAATAGATTCACCAAAGCTTTAAGAAATCTGATTGAAACCTTGACTGGTGTCCCCTCCATTATTTATGGTTTGATGGGGTTAGCCCTGTTTGTTCCAATTACCATCTCCCTCACCAAAGCCACAGGAGCTAACCTCATTTCTGGGGCCTTGACATTGGCTGTCATTTTAATGCCTGTCATTATTAGAACCACAGAAGAATCGTTGAAAGTGGTACCCGATGATTATCGACAAGCGTCCTTAGCTTTAGGGGGAAATAAAACCCAGACCACGTTTAAAATTGTGTTACCTAGTGCCTTTTCAGGGATTCTAACCGCCACTTTGCTGGCGATTGGTCGAATCATTGGTGAAAGTGCTGCATTGGTGTTCGCGGTCGGTACCGCGATCAAAGATGACGTATCCATTTTTGATAAATCGACGTCATTATCCGTCCACATTTGGGCGATGATGACAGATGAACCAGCCAATATTGAACTATCCACCACCATCGCCATCATCATTTTGGTGATTGTATTATCGATGAATTTATCGATTAAACTCATCTCTAAACGTTTATTAAGAAAGTATGGTGTTACCCATGAATAAAGTATTTGATGTCAAATCACTTGACCTCTATTATGGTCAAAAACAAGCATTAAAACAAATTGAACTGCCGATTTATGATAAAAAAGTCACAGCATTGATTGGACCTTCTGGTTGTGGAAAATCGACATTCCTAAGAACCTTGAATCGGATGAATGATCTCATAGAAAATTGTACAGTCCAAGGCGAAATCATGTACAACAATCAACAAATCTATGACAAGCAAACCGATGTGATTGGCTTAAGAATCAAAGTGGGCATGGTTTTCCAAAAACCCAACCCATTCCCGATGAGCATTTATGACAACATCGCCTACGGTCCTAGATGTCAAGGCATCAAATCCAAAGCAGCATTGGATGACATTGTCAAAACATCACTTGAACAAGCCGCTTTGTGGGAAGAAGTTAAAGACCGTTTGAGAGATTCCGCTTTAGCATTATCTGGTGGTCAACAACAACGCTTGTGTATCGCAAGAGCGTTAGCCATGAAGCCAGAAGTCATATTGATGGATGAACCCACATCGGCTTTGGATCCCATCGCAACATCCAAGATAGAAGATTTAATCCTACAACTAAAACAACATTACACCATTGTCATCGTGACCCACAATATGCAACAAGCGGCACGAATTTCAGACTACACCGCCTTTTTCTTATTGGGCGAAATGGTGGAATATGAAGAAACAGAACGTCTATTCTCACACCCTAGAGATCAACGCACCGAAGATTACATCACCGGACGTTTTGGATAATGGTATAATGAAAGTAAAGGTGACTAATTATGAATCGTAATACGTATCAAACCGCCTTAAATCAACTTAAAGAATCCGTCATCGAAATGGCTGACCAAGCATTACTCAATGTCAGAAACGGATTAAAAAGTTTCGAAACCAACGATTTGGTGCTTGCTAACAACATCATCAAAGCCGATGACCAAATCGATATGATGGAAGAAGAAATATCTAAACAAGCCCTAAGAATCATCTGGAAAGAACAACCCATCGCCCAAGATTTGAGATTGGTAACCACCATTTTAAAAATCCTAACCGACATCGAACGTATTGGCGACCACGCTTCGGATATTTCGGAAATATCCTTACATCTAGAAGGACACCAATTCGTGAGAGACCTATCCTTGGTTTTATCGATGGCCAAACACGCCGAACACATGGTGCAATCCGCGATTGAAGCGTTGGTCAGTGAGGATGCGGTTCTTGCAAAACTGATCATCGCACAAGACGATATCGTCGACCGTGAATATCGTGAGATGATTCAGCTTTCAGCACAATGGATCAAAGACGATGTCGATGATACCCCTTACGTCATCTCCATCATCCTCATTGCAAAATACTTAGAACGTGTGGCAGACCACGCCGTCAATATTGCAGAATGGGTCATTTTCTTGGTGACAGGTTCGCACAAAAACACACCCCTATTTTAAGGAGGGTATATGCCGAAAATTTATTTTATCGAGGACGATCATTCGATTGCTTATGTCATTGAAAAAACCCTCAGTAATGCGAAATATGACTATATTTGGTTTCAAAACGGACGCGATTTTTTCGATGCAGTTGCGAAAGAACTTCCGGATTTGATTTTGCTCGATTTGATGTTACCCAATGAACATGGACTCGACCATTTGAAACGATTGAGATCCCATCCAATGACCGAAGACATCCCAGTCATCATTCTATCGGCTTTATCGAGTGAACTCGATAAAGTCTCTGGACTTGATTTAGGTGCGGATGATTATTTGACCAAACCCTTTGGTGTTTTGGAGTTGTTATCCCGAATTCAAAACAAACTCAGAAGAACCAAGGTTAAAATGCATCTTGAAGCAGGCAACATTCAAATGGATGTACAAACCAGAGAAGTGCATGTGAATCAAACCTTAATTACATTGACATACAAAGAGTTCGAACTATTGAAACTGCTCATGGAACACCCGGATGAAGTATTACATAGAGACCGTATATTTCAAGTGGTTTGGGGTTCTGATTTGGTTTTAGAATCGAGAACCATTGATATGCATGTCAAATCCTTGAGAAAAAAGTTATCAGACCAACAATCTAATATTGAAATCATGACTGTAAGAGCAGTGGGTTACCGATTGGTGAAGCTATGAAAAGAACATTCGTCCTATATCATCTTTTGATGACTCTATTTTTGATTGTATTGTATTTGGCCATTTCCTTCACATTGACCAACTATGTGAATCGAAGACAATCGGCCTATATGCTCGATATTGTCTTAGATGATACCCTGGTTGCATACAATTATAAAACAATCACGGATGAAGCATTTGTGATTCAGTTTCAAAACTCCAACAAGCGCATTTCAATCATCAATTCAGAAGGAATTACGATTGCAGACTCGATGAGACTATCGACCTCTGGCAATCAAAAAAATTACCCTGAAATTCAAAATTTAGGTCGAGCCTATACCCGGTATTCTGAAACGTTAAATCTGAATTTGATGTATATCGCGAATCGTGCCGCCAATGGTAATTATGTACGTGTCGCGATTGTTATGGATGAGAATATTGCTTTAAACACGCAAACCATTGTGATTTTAATGCTCATATCATTGGGTATTCTTGGGTTGTCGGTCGCCAGTTATAAAAAGATATCGGATACGTTTATGAAACCCATCCATGATATTGCTATTTCAGTCAAAAGCATCAATGAAGGTCAATACCAATGGGTGATGCCAGCGACACAATACGATGAAATCAATGAGTTATTAAGAGAAATCAATGGGGTCAATGAATCGATTGTCAGAAACATTCAAAACCTCAACGAAAAAGAAGAACTCTTATCGATATTGGTCAAACACATGGACCAAGGCATCCTCCTCATCGGTTCTGACCAATCGATTGTCTTTTATAATGAACTAGCACAAAAGTGGTTCAACATCAAAGAACACGATTTGATTCTTTCTATCCGAAACAAAGAAATTTATGAAGCGATTAAACTCGCGACTGAAGAAGAAATCACCTTATCATTTAGAGTGCCATACCATGAGAGATTCATTTTGGTATCTGTGAACAGCGTGTATAATAAGTTATTGTTAAAAGCCAAAGGCAAACAAGGTGTTTTGGTCACATTAATTGATGACACTGACCGTATTCGTTTGGAAAACAACAAGCGTGACTTTTTCGCGAATGCGTCCCATGAATTGCGTACCCCACTCACAGCGATCAAAGGGTCTGCTGAACTCATTTTATATGAGATGGCAACCCCAGAAGAAAAGAAAAAGCTATCACAAGAAATCATCCACCAAGTGGTGATTATGGATAACTTACTCAAAGATATGTTAGAACTTTCTAGACTTGAGAATCGACCACAGATGGACCAAGTCTCATTCAACTTAAAGAAAACCTTAGATGGGGTATTGGAAGACTTAAACCCACTCATCCAAGAAAAACAAATCCAAGTCACCCTTGAAACACACAATGTGATGTTTAAAGGGATTGAGACAGATTTTAAATCGCTCTTTAAAAACCTGATTGAGAATGCGATTAAATACAATAAATTTGGTGGAACAATCCATTTAAATCTGGTTCAAGCAGATGAATCCATTGTCTTTTCCATCAAAGATAGTGGGATTGGTATACCTAAAGAGTATCAACAACGCATCTTCGAACGCTTCTATCAAGTGAATAAATCAAGAAACCTCTATCAAAATGGTACAGGTTTGGGTTTAGCCATTGTTAAACATGTGGTTTCCTATTATAAAGGCATCATTCAAGTCGAGAGTGAGCCGAACATCGGATCTACATTTACCATCACATTTCATATAGAATGAATAAAAGCCTCTATCACGACGATAGAGGCTTTGTGTTTTACTTGGTGAACATCCCGTTTTTTAACACATACATGACTTGGTCGACAATGCGATCCAAATCCATATCTGTGAGGGTTTCTCTAAACAATACTTGTAGTCCTACGAAGTTTGAAATCCCCATCAAAATGTACGATAAGGTTTCTAAGTCAATCGCAGCATCCACTTCACCACTTTGAACCGATCCAGTCAGCTTTTCAATGTAAGCATGTGAGAAGTTTTGATAGTATTCTTTAAAAATGTCTTTATCGACAAACATCGACTCCCAAATGATTCTGTAGGAGAGGGGTTCTTGCCACGCAAACTTAAGGAACGCTTTGATGCCAAGGCGTTCTTTTTCATAACGTGTGGTGGCATCTTTGATCGCATCATTGATGGCTTCACCAATCTTTGCGCGGTACTGATGTAAGAGATATACATACAGCGCTAGCTTGTCATCAAAATAAATGTAAAAAGTTCCAGTTGCAATTTTAGCCTTATCAATGATCTCATTTATGGAGGTTGCTTGATAGCCTTGTTTGGAGAATAGCTTTTTACCACTATTGATTATTTTATTAAATGTTTTTTGACCATCTTTTCTTTTTGGTAAGCGATAGTTCATTTTTTCCATATTCATCACCTATATTTAGTGTAAACGATTTCTTTGAAAAAAACAAGCCTTATCTTTTTTACCCTATTGACATCTATGAATAATAAGTCTATTATAAAGATAAGATGAACGTTTATTCATAGTATATTATACAGAAAGGAATATTATGACAAGCAAGACAATTAAAGACATCAAGGTTGGGGATATCGCTTTTTTCGAGAAGACCATCACCGAAGAAGACGTGAAACACTTCGCATTGGTATCGGGGGATTTTAACCCTGTCCATTTAGATGAAGACTTTGCAGCAAATTCGATTTTCCATCATCGAATTGCCCATGGCGGTCTCATCAATGCATTATTTTCAACGGTTTTAGGCACACAATTGCCAGGGGTAGGTACCATTTATCTACAACAAGATTCAAAGTTTGTAAAACCCGTGTATTTGAATGATCATATCAAAGCAACGGTCGAAGCAGAAGAAATCAATGAGGAGAAAAATCGCGTGTTATTCAAGACGGTGGCGTATAATCAAAACAACGAACCCGTCGTCGTTGGACATGCGTTAGTGATGCCAAGACGATGAAACACGAACTCTTATTAAAAATGTTAGAGGAGTTTGCACAAAAGGAAGTCAAACCTTTAGCAAAATCCATCGATGAAGAAGAACGTTTTCCGATTGAAACCGTTCAAAAAATGGCGGAATTGGGCATTTTAGGGTTACCTTATGACCCCCAATATGGTGGTGTTGGCGCGAGCTACACAGGCTATGTAGATGCGGTTAGAATTCTATCCAAATATTGTGCAACCACAGGGGTTATTTTATCCGCCCATACGTCCTTATGTGCTTCACCAATCAACGCTTTTGGCACAGAAACTCAAAAACAACAGTATTTACCAAAGCTCAATCGCGGTGAATGGTTAGGTGCTTTTGGATTGACTGAACCTAGCGCAGGTACAGACGCATCCAAACAACAGACCAAAGCCATCGATAAGGGCGATTATTATGAAATCACAGGATCGAAGATCTTTATAACCAATGCAGGCTATGCCGATATCTACATCATTTTCGCCATGACCAATCCGGAACTTGGACTCAAAGGTATCAGTGCGTTCATCTTAGAAAAAGATACCGAAGGGTTTAGTGTCGGACCGAAAGAACGAAAAATGGGGATTCGCGGATCTTCGACTTGTGAGTTGATCTTTGATAAAGTCAAAGTACCAAAATCAAACCTCTTGGGTAAACCAGGTGAAGGCTTTAAAATTGCGATGTCCACTTTAGATGGTGGTCGAATTGGGATTGCTGCACAAGCCGTTGGTATCGCAGAAGGCGCATTCGAACGTGCCGTTGATTATGTTAAAACACGTAAACAATTCGATAAACCCATCGCCTCATTTCAACACACGCAATTCAAGATTGCCGATATGAAAACCAGCATTGAAGCTGCGAAAGCCTTACTTTATTTAGCAGCCACAGCCAAGGAACAAGGTGAATCTTATTCTGATAAAGCTGCGATGGCTAAATTATATGCATCTAGAGTTGCTTTTGAAGTGGCAGACCAAGCCATTCAACTCATGGGTGGGTATGGATACATTCGAGATTTCGAAATTGAACGCTATTTAAGAGATGCGAAAATCACTGAAATTTATGAAGGCACCAGTGAAGTTCAACGTATGGTTATTGCCGGAAAGGTGCTTCGTTAATATGAATATCATTGTACTAGTTAAACAAGTGCCAGACACCACGGAAATTAAGATTGATAAAGAAACCAACACCTTGATTCGTGCTGGGGTTCAAAGCATCGTAAATCCGAATGACTTAGCAGGGGTTGAAGAAGCGCTTAAATTGAAGGCTCGTTATGGTGGAACCGTTAGTGTCGTCACCATGGGGCCGATGCAAGCAGAATCCATGCTGGTTGAACTTTATGCCAGAGGGGTTGACCACTGTTATTTATTATCAGACCGTGCGTTTGCGGGATCAGATACGTGGGCTACCTCAACCATATTATCGAGTTTCCTTAAAACTTTGACTTACGATTTAATCATCGCTGGTTATCAAGCCATTGATGGCGATACCGCTCAAGTTGGTCCTCAGGTTGCAGAATTTTTAAACATCCCACAAGTCACATACCTATCCGAAATTGTTTCCGTAGAACAAGGTGAAATGGTGGTTAAGAAAAGAACTGACAGTGAAATTTTAACCTTAGCTGTTGAACTACCTGTATTGGTCACTACCCTTGCCGATATGAATAAACCAAGACATATGAATGCGTGGGACATTTATCACAATACCGATAAAAAAGTCAATTTGGTGACGTTTAATGATTTGAATATAGATCCCAATCATATAGGGTTAAAGGGATCACCAACAAAAGTCAAAAAGACCTATGTCAAACAAGTTCAAGCAAAATCAGAAAAGGTTTCAATGAATCCTGAAGATGCTGCTAAATGGATTACGAAATTGTTATACCCTTATATGGAGGTTAAAAACCATGAATAATGTATGGGTATTTATGGAACAAAACCATGGCAAGTTACAACCCATTGGTTTAGAATTGTTGTCTGAATGCAGAAGAAAACTCACTCAAGACACCCAAATCAGTGCTGTCTATTTTGGAGAACACTTGACCGATAAAGACAAAGACGCCATGACCTTCTGTGGTGCCGATGAAATCATATGTACACTCGACTCGAAATTAAGTCAATATGACACCCATTATTATGCGAAAGCCATTGAGAACTTAATGAAACATGAGCGTCCGGATGTATTTTTGATTGGATCAACCCTACAAGGCAGAGATTTAGCACCACGTGTTTCAGCCAGACTGAATACAGGACTTACCGCTGACGCGACGCTATTAGAGTTTGAACAAGGTGAAAAACTCTTGTTACTCGCGACCAGACCAGCCTTAGGTGGCAACTTGTTCGCAACCATCATTTGTGAAAATAACATCCCACAAATGGCGACCATCCGACCTTCTATTTTCAAAATTGAAGAAGATAAGTCTAGAGCGTCTACTTTAAAAGAAGTACCGTTTGTTTGTGAAAGTACATCTAAAGTCAAAGTTTTACACAGTGAAAAACTCACCCACAAAAAAGTTGAACTCAACAAAGCACAAGTCATTGTTGCGGGAGGACGTGGGGTATCAAATATGTTTCCTGTGCTTAAAGACATCGCGAATTTAATTGGTGGCGAAGTCGCTGCATCCCGTGCGGTTGTAGATGCGAATATCGAACAAAAAGACCGTTTGGTCGGACAAACTGGTACCACAGTGCATCCTAAAGTCTATTTTGCATCGGGTATTAGTGGTGCGATTCAACACATCAGTGGGATGGATAAATCTGAACTCATCATCGCCGTGAATACAGATCCAAATGCGCTCATCTTTGATGTAGCAGACATATCAATCATCGCCGATGCGAAACAAGTATTACCGCTAGTCAAAGAAGAGCTCAAAGCCATTCTTGCCTATAAATAAGTTTTTCTCCTTACAAAGACCTTCTTCGGAAGGTTTTTTCTTTATGGATTAAATAATAAAATATGCAAAATTTCAAAAAAAACGTTGATAAAATATGTGGATACACTTGCTAAAAAACATTTGTTTAACTATAATGATTTTGGTGATACTATGTTAAAAAGAAAAATAACCCAATCTTTGATTGAGTGGCATGACAATCCAAACCGTCAGGCATTACTGATAAAAGGGCCTCGTGGCGTGGGTAAAAGCACATCGATTGATCGTTTTGCGAAAGAATATTATAAGTATGTAGTCAAAATCGATTTTGAAAAAAATCCTGAACTGATTAACGTCTTTAATGAAAACCTAGATGTGACCAACTTAATCAAGAAAGTGAGTCTATTCTTACAAGTCGAAAAGATTGTGTCTGGTCAGACCTTGTTTTTCTTCGACGAAATCCATTTATGTCCAAATGTCCGTGTGGCCGTTAAAAACTTTGTCAACAATCAAAAGTTTGACGTCATTATGGCAACTTCCTATTTTGGCATCAACCCTGAGGTTTTTCCAACCACAGCGTTGGCCCATGAAGAAATCATGGATATGAACAGTCTGGATTTTGAAGAGTATTTATGGGCGAGTGGTGTATCGTCTACCATCATTCATGACATTAAGCACTATTTTACAAACAAATTACCTGTACCAGATGCTCTTCATGAATTGATGTTGAATATATTTTATGAATACATGACTGTCGGTGGAATGCCAGAAGTGGTGAATTCATTCCTAAATACCCATAACTTTAGCTTGATAACAAAGAAACATGCGAAAATCATTCTAATGTATACGAAGGATATGAAACGATACTTATCCAAACCAGATTACACGAAATCTGTAAAATGCTTCTTATCAGTTCCATTCCAATTAGATAAAGAAAATAAGAAATTCCAATATGGGTTGGTTGAAGCTAAAACCGCTGCACGCAAATATGAAAAAAATCTATTATGGCTTTATTACGCTGATATGGTCGATATTTGTTTTAATTTGAATACCCCGAAAATGCCATATGCCCAACAAGCGAAATATGATGTGTTTAAAGTCTATTACAAAGATATTGGATTACTCACCTCTTCTTATGGTGGGGATGCACAAATCGCCATCCATACTGGCAAATTAAAATCGTACCATGGCGCGTTATTAGAAGCTGTGGTCGCAGATATTTTGATGAAAAATGGTAAAAAGCTCTATTACTTTGATCGCAATACAACTTTAGAAGCAGACTTCTTGATCAAGTTCAATGATAAAAATACGGTATTAGAAGTCAAAGAAGCAGACAATACCAAGTCAAAAATGATTGAAAGTATGTTCGAAAACTTCGGTTTGAATCAAGCCATTAAGTTATCTTTAAACAACGTTTCATCTACTAAAAATGTGATTACATATCCAATTTATATGGCGATGTTTTTATAACCAAATAAAGTAAGCATTTTCTTTCAAAGTAATCACAAATCATGGCGTTATTTTGATGTATTAGTGCTATAATGATGCATGGAAAATGAAGGTGTTCATATGGTTGATTATCTACTCAGTTTAGACAATTGGCAGCTTGCGTTACTCGGGGGTTTAATGACCTGGGGTTTGACCGCACTTGGGGCTGCGCTTGTATTCTTTTTCAATGGTATTCAAAAAAATGTATATAATATGATGCTTGGCTTCGCAGCGGGTGTCATGATAGCAGCATCGATGTGGAGTTTGATTTTACCCGCCATCGATATGGCAACAGAACAAGGCACCATTCCTTGGCTGGTCGCGACCATCGGTATATTGATGGGGACCGGATTTTTATTCGCTTTCGATAAAATTTTACCGCATATTCACTTTGGTAAAGAATCGCTTCAAGAAGGGATTCACACGAAGTTATCACGTAATATCTTGTTGGTATTCTCCATCACATTGCATAACATTCCTGAAGGTTTGGCTGTCGGTGTGGCATTTGGAGCAGTTGGTTTAGCTACCAACCCTGAGATTGCACTGTTTGCAGCGATTGCGGTTGCTACCGGTATTGGGATTCAAAACTTCCCTGAAGGGGCTGCCGTATCGATTCCATTAAGACAAGAAGGTAACTCACGTCGAAAATCATTCTTTTATGGACAAGCATCCGCTTTAGTAGAACCTATTTCAGCGGTCATCGGTGCGATTCTAGTCAACGTAGTTAGTCAAATATTACCTTATGCATTGACATTCGCAGCAGGTGCGATGATTTATGTTGTCATTGAAGAACTCATCCCCGAATCCAAAGATATCGTCGATGAAAAAGGGGAACATTTCGCAACTTTCGGATTTGTTCTTGGCTTTTTAATCATGATGATCCTAGACGTTGCGCTCAGTTAAATAAAAAAACCACTTCACGTGGCTTTTATTTTGCATAAACGGTCGCAAGTTCAAAGTAAGTTTCTTTGGTGGACTCAATCACACCAGGCATCTCACCATGACCTTTGCCACCTTTGTGTAACGCTTTGTGTTCTTCTGAACCTTCCCAAGCATAGAAAGCTTCTCGACTTTCCCAGTATATTTGAATTCGAATTAGATCAAATTGCGGGTTCTTTTCATCGATCCATACTTCACGTTTGACGAAACCAACGATGGTTTGTAAACGGAATGGTTGACTGAAACGTTCTTGTAAAACCGCTTTTTGACCTTTTTCAACTTTTAAAACGCGTGCAATAATGTACATAATCATCTTCCTTTCATCCCTATTTTAACAAAACCAATGGGTGGGTTAAAATGATATGGTAAGGATTCTATATTAGTGAAGATTCAATTATAAATAATTATATATAAGGAGTAAAAACATGAAATCCATTTTTTTAAAAGCGTTGTACGCGGGGTTATTAATTGGTATTGCAGCCGTTGCCTATTTATCGGTTGATAATGCCTATTTGGGGTCGTTACTATTTAGCTTCGGACTTCTCATGATTGTATCATCTGGGTATTATCTTTACACAGGCAAAGTCGGCTACTGGGTGAAGGAAAAGAACTATACGAAAGTCTTAGCGATGACCATTTTAGGTAATTTGGTTGGGACATTCATCATTGGACTCATGGTTAGGTTGATGCAACTACCAATCATATCCAAAACCGAAGCGTTGTTAACAATCAAATTAGAGAATGGTCCGATTAAGGTACTGTTACTCTCCATCCTCTGTGGTGCGATGATGTATTTGGGCGTAGAAGGTTATCGAAAAGCGAAACTCGAAACAGCAAAAGTGCTATTTGTCATCTTCGCAGTGATGATCTTTATACTGTCTAAATTTGAGCACAGCGTCGCGAATATGGCGTACGTCTTTATCGGTGGACAACTCACCCTTAAAACGATACTTTACTTAACCATCATGGTCATCGGTAATGGCATCGGTGCGATGTTGTTATGCAAAATAGATCATAGTATTGAAAAATTAGATCTCAAAGACTAAAGCGACCTTTTGGTCACTTTTTTCTCTTTTTGGTTTTAAATAAACCCTTTTTCTAGTACACTTATAAGTGTAGTGCTGGAGGAGGGATGAGATGAAATTTGCATTGTTATATGACAAAATCAAAGAATCAGCCGTTGCGATTTTGCCGGTATCAGCCATCATCCTCATCATCAGTCTTTCCATCGGCGTTGATACTGATGACATCCTTCATTTCGCCATTGGGGTGGTATTATTGATCCTCGGATTAGCCATCTTTCAAATTGGGGCGTTCGCCTCGATGGTGTCGATTGCTGAAGACATAGGGATTTATATCACCAAGCGAAAAAAACTGGGATTATTCATTTTGATTGCATTTTTGGTGGGGTTTATGATTACCATAGCCGAACCTGCACTCTGGGTGTTGGGCGACCAATTTAAAGCGGTCATCCCACAAAATGTGTTGATATTCACGGTTGCGATTGGTGTTGGATTCTTCGTGATTTTGGCATTGTTTCGTATATTATTTCAAGTGCCTTTAAGGGCATTGTTCATAGGGTCATACGGGGTATTATTCATCATCGCGATTGCGGTCTCGATGAGCAGTCCTGACTTTATCCCCATCGCGTTTGATTCTGGTGGGGTAACCACTGGTCCCATGGCGGTGCCATTCATCATGGCTTTGGGTTTTGGTATATCCCATGCCCGTGGTGACCGTGCATCGGAATTGGATGCCTTTGGGTTGATTGGGATTGCTTCGATTGGCCCAATCTTGAGTGTGTTGATTTTAGGGTTGTTCTATCAACCAAGCGCGCCAATGGTGGATACCAGTTCAACCTTGCTCGATTATTTCTTAAGCAATTTAATTCAAATGGCGATTGCGATATTGCCGTTTATACTGTTTTTCGTCGTATTTCAATTGGTGGCTTTCAAGTTATCAAAAAACCGCGTAATCAAGATTTTTGTGGCTTTCTTCTATACGTATATCGGCTTGGTTTTGTTTCTGACTGGAGCCAATGGTGGACTCGTGAATATTGGCGGGTACATTGGTGCTTATTTCGCAGAAAATTTAGTCATGTTTTTAATACCAATCGGGATGGTTTTTGGCTTCATGGTGGTTTCAGCCGAACCATCGGTTGTCGCGCTCAATCACCAAGTTGAAGAAGTATCTGCAGGTGCGATTAGTCGTAAATTGATGATGATTGCGTTGTCTTCAGGGGTAGCGTTGGCCATTGGATTCGCATTATTAAGGGTGGTTACAGGCATCAGCATCTGGTGGATCATTCTACCGGGTTATGTGATAGCTTTATCTTTAACATTTGTGTCACCACCGATATTTTCTTACATTGCATTTGATTCTGGTGGGGCCGTTTCTGGTGCCATGACTTCCGCATTTCTAATGCCACTGGCTTTAGGAGCTTCTAGCGCTATTGAAGGGTTAAACCCTCTAACCGATGCGTTCGGTTTGGTCGCGTTGGTTGCCTTAGCACCACTCATTACCATCCAAATATTAGGGATCATTGCGAAGCGAAAGACAGCCCATCGTGTGGTTGTATCCGTGGAAGATGAAATCATCGATTTGAAAGGAGCACGTTCATGAAATTACTCATTACCATCGTTGCCAAAGGTAAAGCCGATGCGGTAGCGAAAATCGTTCATCAAGGAATGATTCATTTTCAAACCACCATGTTGGGTGTGGGCACAGCCCCAAGTGAAATCATCGACATCTTATGTATGGGTAATCCAGACAAAGAAGTCTTGTTTTCGATGATTGATGATCAAGACGTTAATCCAATTTTCGATGATTTAAATGAGACATTGGATTTCACAAATTCACACATTGGCGTAGCGTTTACCGTCGATGTCGATTCAATTGGGAAATTGGGTTACGATTTCCTGTACCAAATGGAGGGGGAATAAGTATGATGGATGCACAATCGGTGATTCTATTCATCTGTAATCATGGTTATGCCTATGATGCCATGGCAGAAGCGAGAAAAGCGGGTGCCCGTGGGGGAACCATCATCCATGGCAGAAGTAGTGTGTCTACAGAAAAACAAAAATTCTTTGGGATTACCATTCATTCTGAAAAAGATATTTTAATGGTCGTATGCAAAGAAACACAAAAAAATGATTTAATGAGAGCCATGACTTCAAAGTATGGGGTAAGTACCCAAGCCAGAGGTTTGTGTTTCTCGATGAAAGTTGAAGATTCGATTGGATTTAGTTTCGAACCCTTAGACTTCAAGGTAGAATAAAGAAGACCCCCTACCTCAATTTTGGGTCGAACTAAAGAAAGGTTTATACAATTATGTCAACATTGTGGTTTGCAATCAACGCCATTATGCCGATTGTCCTATTGATCGTTCTCGGTTATGGGTTGATGCGGGTCCATTTTTTCGATGAGAAATTCTTGAAAATGGCGAATCGATTTGTGTTTTTTATTGCCTTGCCTGTTTTATTAGCGAAGAATATTTATGATGTTAGGTCGATTGATCAAATTGAGTTTGGCATTGTGATGATTGCCCTTGTAGGGATATTCTTATTGTTTTTAATCGGTTTAGGTATTGTGATTTGGTTGGTCCCTAAGGATGAACGAAAAGGTGTGGTCTTACAGTGTTTGTTTAGATCCAATTTCGCCATCATTGGCTTGCCTCTCGCAACCTCATTGGGCGGGGGAGAAGCCGCTGCACTGGTGTCCATTCTAGCTGCCTTTACCATTCCTTTATTCAATATTCTAGCCGTATTGTCCTTAACCATGTTCAACAAAGAACACGGCAATCTATCCTTCAAAAAAGTAGCCAAAGACGTGGTGAAAAACCCACTGATCATTGGTGTTGTTGTGGGCTCAATATTACTCATCATTCGTGAATTTATACCTAAAGTGGATGGCGAATTGGTTTTCACTATCAAAGCGGATTTACCATTCGTATATCAAGCCGTGAAGTATGTCGCGGACATCGCATCCCCACTAGCCCTCATCGTATTGGGTGGACAGTTTAAATTTAAAGCCCTCGCTAGTATGATGCGTGAAGTTTCTATTGGGGTGATTGGACGTCTCCTATTCGCCCCTGTTTTAGGCTTCTCACTCATTTATTTAGTGGATGTGATCTTCCCTGGTTTTGAAATGAAAAGCAGCTATTTTGCAGGTATGATTGCGTTATTCGCTTCCCCTGTTGCGGTATCCTCAGCGGTCATGGCTTCTGAGATGAAAGCCGACGAATCACTGGCAGCCCAATTGGTCGTTTGGACCTCCTTATTTTCGGTGTTTACCATCTTTGGTATTGTCGTTGTTCTAAGAAGTATCGGACTCATTTAATCCAACACGATTCTCTTTCAAAAGGGAATCGTGTTTTTATTTTGATAATCGTCAAGAATTTGTAAAGTCTGTGTTAAAATAAATACAGTATGAATTACAGAGGTTTTATCGTATGTCATTAGGACAATCGTTCAATCGATTTGAAAAAAAATATTTGGTGACCAAAGCAGAAAAAGACGAACTCGTCGGTTTTTTATCACAGTATTTAACCTTTGACGACTATTCAAAAGACGATTACTACACCATCTATAACATTTATTACGATACGGTCGATCAAAATATCATTAGGCAATCTGTAGATAAACCGCCCTATAAAGCCAAATTGAGACTAAGAAGTTATACCTGTCCTGTCCAACCGACCGATTTGGTATTCTTAGAAATCAAAAAGAAAATCGATGGTAAAGTGACTAAGAGACGGCTCATCATGACCTATGAAGAAGCCAATCGGTTCGTCATGCAGGGGATTAAACCACAGGTGTCTGATTATATGTCTAATCAGGTGCTGAATGAAATTGACTATTATTTGAAATGTAATCGAGTTCAACCGAACTATTACATCGCCTATGAACGCCGAGCGATGGCCGATGCACAAAACCTACTGAGAGTGACCATCGATAGACGTATCGATATACGCCGTGAAGACGTCAGTTTCCTATTGAGCGGCGGACAGTCGTTGTTACCGAAGGATCACTACTTAATTGAAATCAAATCCGGTGAAAATTTCCCGGTATGGTTGGCACACAAATTATCACAAATGAATTTATTTGCGAGAAGCTTTTCTAAATATGGTGAAGCGTATCGTATCAGTATACAAGGAGAAGAATTATAATGGAAAACTTTTTAAAATTACCGATGACGAATATCACTTATACCACCGTCATCATTGTCTTGGTGGTTACCACTGTTTTGGGGATGTTACTATCCTTAGCCCTCGCCTATATTCGCCGTAAAGAAGGGTATGACCGTTCATTTGTGGTTACGTTGATGTTGTTACCACTCATCATTTCAATCATCATTATGTTGGTTTCGGATAACGTTGCGAGAGCGTTCAGTTTAGCTGGTGTATTCACCCTAGTACGTTTTAGAACCACTATCAGCGATACCAAAGACATCACCTTTGTATTTTCAACCGTCGCGATTGGTTTAGCGACTGGGATGGGGTATATTGGGTACGCTTTAATCATCACAGCCTTCATCATCGCGTTGTTGTTATTCATCCATTTTGTAAAACTAGATGAAATCAAAGACAACCATGCGAAACTCAAAATTGTGGTCCCTGAAAGTCTAAATTATGTCGGTGCATTTGAACCCGTATTAAACAATTACTGTATGTATGCGAAACTCAAAAAAGTCAAGACGACTGATTTTGGTACCACATTCGAACTTACCTATTTGATCAATATGAAGAATGGCATCAACCAAAAACTATTCATCGATGATTTAAGGGTCATCAATGGCAATTTAAACATCATATTGACTCAGGAGTATTTAGAAAGAACCGTCGAATAGTTTACCATGAAATCCTTTCAATACCGCATTTCGATTGAAATCGAATTACCACGTCAAACGGTCGTTGAAAAATTATTTGACTACGATCAGTTTGTCAATTATCAAGAACCACCGCTACAGTCATATGCCTTAAAACAAGGTCAATATTTACAGCCAGGCGCCATTGTGGATTTGGTTTATCTGTATAAAAAACAAGAGATTCATATGGCAGAAATCACTGTAGAATGTGATTTGCCTAACAGCATTCATCAATTATTCATCTTAGGTGAAGTAAAGAACAAGTGCATATCTCATTTCATTGATACGAAAAAAGGGACACTTTGGACGATGGACGTGACCTTCCAATTCCCCAAAGACGATGGCCAAGATAAATTAGAGTACATGAAAAAAACCGAAGAAGACATGGTCACTTTTAAACATTACATGGAGAATTTATGATCCGATTAGCGACAATACTAGACATACCAGCCATCCAAGCCATTTATAAAGATGGACGTACACTCATCGCTTCCTATGGTTCACCGCAGTGGCAAAACAACCACCCCGTGGTTGAAATCACTTACGCCGATATCGCACAAAAAGCACTCTATGTGTATGAGGATACAGAGATCTTAGGGGTCATGACCGTATTTGATTATGAACCTACCTATGATGTGATTGAAGGGGCATGGTTGTCCGATTTACCTTATAAAGTCATTCACCGTATCGCAACCAAAGCAGGTCATTACGGTAAAGGTATTTCAGCTGCATTGATCGATTATGTGTTTACCGGTTTACAGGCAAAAAGCATTCGCATCGACACCCATGAATTGAATGTCCCGATGCAAAACCTATTGAAGAAACAGGGATTCACCTATTGTGGGAAAATCTACCTCAATCAAACCACCGACAGGGTGCGTTTGGCTTATCAAAAAGACAAATAATCAAAAAAGTCTTTGACAAATGAATCATATTCATTATAATAGATTATGCGTGGAGGCTTAGCTCAGCGGGAGAGCACTTGCTTGACGTGCAAGGGGTCATGGGTTCAATCCCCTTAGCCTCCACCATTCATCAAGAAAAATACCACTTTACAGTTGATTCTGTTGAGTGGTTTTTATTATATTAATTATATTTGATACTCGTGAATTATGGTGTTAATCTGTAATTATAACCATTTAAATGTTATCAAATTCATTATAAGCATATGTTTATTGTGATAGTTGATGATTCGATTCATTGACATGCTTGAGCAAACCAATTTGAAATTGAAACACTTTACGATAAACTACAGTAAAAAGGGGGCTTTATGATGAAAAAAGTATTATTATTGATTGGATTATTGATGACAATGACATTTATAGTAGGGTGTACCTCTAATACCCCAGAAGTAGAAGAACAGACATTTACACTGGCGGAACTGGCTAATTTCGATGGTCAAAGCGGTCGACAAGCTTATGTCGCAGTAGATGGTGTGGTATATGATGTTACAAATGCAGACAACTGGACGAACGGTTCTCATAATGGTCAACGTTTGGCTGGTACAGATGCATCCGCAGTCATTTTATCGAGTCCACACGGCAAATCTGTACTGGCTGGATTACCAGTGGTAGGCACGTTGATAAACGATTAAAGAAGTTAAATTTTTTATAATGAAATATCGTTCAAATCGATTTATTTGAAAAGATTCTAATTAAATAAAAAAACAATGGTTTTTCGCACCTATAAGCAATTATACGGTGCTTTTTTTTATGTTTTTTTGGAAAATACTTTGAAATTCAAGATATTAAAAACGCTTACAATTTAATGGGGGTTTACAAGGTGGATTGATGGTGCTAAAATAGGTGCATGCACGTATATTTTGAACATCAAAACAACTTATGCGTTAACGGGGGAGATGGTAACCATTCTACCGCGGATCATTATCATACATCGAACATTAAACACCTATCCACGTAGAATACCGGACTGAATTGCTTCACCACAAAAGAGACCAATTATCTTGGGCAAAGCTCATTTTAAGCGAAGGATCTCTGTTGTGTAAACACACTTTATAGAAAGAGAAAGAGAATTATGACCATAAAAGAACTGCAAGCCATCATCAAAGACATTGAGAATTCACCTTTGATGACTTTAGAGCTTGAAATGGAAGATTTCAAACTCAAATTATCGAAAAACAAATTCGAACCAACACCTGTCGTACAAACTGTGAATACACCGGTCGCACCAGTGGTTTCAACACCAGTAACTGCTGCACCGCTATCTGAAGTAAAACAATCCCTAAATACACCTAAAAACACCATTAAATCCCCATTAGTCGGGACATTTTATGCATCCGCAACCATCAATGGCAATCCTTATGTAGAAGTTGGACAACCCGTTAAAAAGGGCCAAGTCGTCTGCATCATTGAAGCGATGAAAATCATGAATGAAATCACCTCACCTTTCGATGGTGTGATCAAAGAGATTTTCGTCAGAAACGGCGAAGTCGTGGGTTATGACCACGAACTGATGGTTGTGTCGGAACATGAAAAATAAAATTTTAATCGCGAACCGTGGCGAGATTGCTGTTAGGATTATCAGAGCAGCCAAAGAACTCGGCATTGAAACGGTCGCCGTCTATTCCTTAGCGGATAAAGACGCACTGCATGTTAAACTCGCGGACGAAGCCGTTTGTATCGGGAAAGAAAAGTCCAAAGAGTCTTATTTGAACATGAATGCAGTGTTATCAGCAGCTGTCGCTACTGGGTGTAATGCCATTCACCCAGGGTACGGTTTTTTATCCGAAAATGCTAAATTTGTTGAAATGGTGGAATCCATCCAAATCAAATTCATCGGCCCCAACTCACAAACCATCCAATTGATTGGTGATAAAGCCAGCGCAAGATCGATTGCGAAAGCCAATGGGGTACCTGTGGTTGAGGGGTCTGATGGGATTTTGGAAGATGTCCACGAAGCCATTAAGATTGCGAAAAAAATTGGATATCCAGTGATGATTAAAGCCACCTCAGGTGGTGGTGGTAAAGGGATCAGTATTGCACGCTCAGATGAAGAACTCATGAGTGCCTTTGAGCGTACCCAATTGGAAGCTTTATCTTCCTTTGGTGACAAATCACTCTACATCGAAAAATTCATCGAATCACCAAAACACATTGAAATCCAAATCATGGGGGACGCCTTTGGTAATGTCGTTCACCTCTTTGAGCGCGACTGTTCAACGCAAAGAAGAAATCAAAAAATGATTGAAGAAGCCCCATCACCTGTATTAAATGAAGTATTGCGTAAAAAAATAGGCCAATCGGCTGTAAAGCTTGCGAAAGCCATCAATTATGAAAACGCCGGTACCATGGAGTTTTTAGTGGACCCTAAAGGTAACTATTATTTCATTGAAATGAATACGAGAATTCAAGTTGAACACCCAGTGACTGAATTGATTACCGGGGTTGACTTGGTTAAAGAACAAATCAAAGTCGCTTATGGCAAGCCATTGTCTTTCAAACAAAAAGACTTGGTTATTTTAGGCCACGCCATTGAGTGCCGTATCAACGCAGAAGACCCAAGTAAGGGCTTCATCCCTACCCCGGGTAAGATTTTAAATGTGTTATTCCCAGGTGGTAATGGGGTTAGAATGGATACCCATATTTATCCAGGGTATGTCGTACCGCCGTTTTATGATTCGATGTTAGCGAAACTCATTGTGTTCGCACCAAATCGTAAAGAAGCGATTAAAAAAATGCGTGTTGCTTTAGAACAGTTTGTCATTGAAGGCATTTCAACCAACATTGAATACCAATATTTGATCATGCATGACTTAGAATTCATCAAGGGTCAATATGACACCGGCTTTATCGCAAAATTCAACGCGAGATACGAGGCGAAGCGCAATGAGTGATTTTATCAGCGAACGCAAGAAGCGTATACAGGAATTTAAAGAACGCTTCCTAAACATCGGTAAAAACAAACCCATCGACATTCCCGATGGGCTCTTCGTTAAATGTGACGAGTGTGGGGCCGCACTCTATGAAAAAGAATTAGAACAAAAACTATCGGTTTGTCCAAACTGTGGACACCATTTTAGAATTGGGGCACGTAAACGCATCACGATTACAGTAGACCCCAACACCTTCTGTGAAGTGGATCAAGACCTCACATCGACCAACCCATTAGAGATGCCAGATTATGAACTCAAAATGGAAAGTGCGAAGAAGCTCACCCATCAAAACGAAGCATTTGTGGGTGGTTCAGCCACGATTTTTGGTTACCCATGTTATATTGGCGTCTTAGACAGCTATTTTATGATGGGTTCTATGGGCAGTGTTGTTGGTGAAAAAGTCACAAGACTGATTGAACGCGCAACCAAAGATAAACGCCCACTCATCCTCTTTTCCGCTTCTGGGGGTGCGCGTATGCAAGAGGGCATCTTGTCTTTGATGCAAATGGCGAAGACCTCTGGGGCTTTATACTATTTGAATCAAGCTGGGGTTTTATTCATCAGCGTTATGACTAACCCAACCACTGGAGGTGTCGCCGCGAGTTTTGCATCGTTAGGTGACATCAACATCGCTGAAAAAACAGCCACCATTGGATTTGCAGGTGCGAGGGTCATCAAACAAACCATCAAACAAGATTTACCGCCACACTTTCAAACCGCAGAGTTTCAACTCGACAAAGGTCAAGTGGATTTGGTTTTATCCAGACATGACATCCGTCCTACGTTAGCAAAACTATTATTGTTCCATGGAGGTCAACATGTCTAATACCGCATGGCAACACGTCTTGTTAGCGAGACATCCAAAAAGACCAACCAGCCGTGTCCTAATCAATACCTTGTTCGATGATTTCATTGAACTCCACGGGGACCGTCAATTCAGTGACGATAAATCCATCATTGGCGGTATCGCAACTTTAAACGGCATTCCAGTCACCATCATCGCTGAAGAAAAAGGCGATTCTACCAACGATAAAATTCTACATAACTTTGGTATGCCTCACCCTGAGGGGTACCGTAAAGCGTTACGTTTAATGAAACAAGCTGAAAAATTCAAACGTCCGATCATCACCATCATCGATACCCCAGGAGCATATCCAGGCTTAGGGGCAGAAGAACGCGGTCAGGCACAAGCCATCGCGTTCAACCTTCAAGAAATGATGGGTTTAAAAGTGCCTATCTTAGTCATCGTATTATCGGAAGGCGGTTCTGGTGGTGCTTTAGCGATTGGCGTGGGTGACCATGTCATGATGTTTGAACACAGCATCTATTCGATTTTATCGCCAGAAGGGTTCGCATCCATTTTATTTAAAGATGCAAAACAAGCAGAACACGCCGCATCTCTAATGAAATTGACAGCCCAGGATTTACTGCATTTCAATATCATCGATGAAATCATCCCTGAAGGGGCTGGTTTACACGAATCCAAAGAAGGTTTATTCCATTTAAAGAGTGCATTGAGCAGTAAGATGGCTCAAATCACCCAAGAAAAAATAACAACAATCTTGCCAAAAAGATATCAAAAATACCGTCAAATGGGCGTATTTTTAGAAGGAGTATCGAGTGAACTTACACAACGTTAAAGTGGTGGCTTCTGGAAAGTATACCCCAGAAAAAATCGTCACCAATAAAGATTTAGAACAAATCGTTGAAACATCCGATGAATGGATCAGAACGAGAACTGGTATTCAAGAAAGAAGAAAAGCCGAGTTAGAAACCTCCACGGATATGGCGTATTTCGCCGCGAAAGACGCGATAGAATCTTCAGGTTATGATCGTTCCAAAATTGATTTGGTGATTGTCGCAACGATCACGTCTGAACGTCAAACCCCATCGGTCGCTAATCTCGTGATGGGTCGATTGGGTTTAAAAGAAGGCATCATGAGTTTTGATGTGAATGCGGCATGTACAGGTTTTGTGTATGCCTTAGAAATCGCATCCTCACTCATTTCAACCAATCAATATCAAAGTGCGTTGGTTATCGGGTCTGAAAAATTATCTTCGGTACTAGATTATACCGACCGTAATACTTGCATCCTATTTGGTGATGGTGCTGGTGCAGTGGTGATTGAACAAAACCCACTAGCCAAAGCATCGTATTACAACGCGTCGAAAGCCGACATGACCGACATTCTAACGGTGGATAAAACGATTCGCATGGATGGGAAAAAGGTCTATGTCTTCGCGACCGATGTGGTTGAACGAAGCATCAGACACATCCTTGAGGTCAATCATTTAACGATTGACGATATTGACGCGATTTTACCGCACCAAGCGAATGAACGCATCATCCAATCAGTAGCGAAATCGATGAACATTCCCATGGAAAAGTTCGAACTCAATATCGCAACCTATGGCAACACATCGGCAGCGAGCATTCCAATTTTGATTGCTGAATATCGAGAAAAATATAAAAATAAGAGAGTCCTTTTGGTAGGGTTCGGTGGCGGCTTCACTTGGGGTTCGGCCATCGTAGAGGTTTAATATGAAAAATATAACAGAGATTTTAGGGACAAAATACCCCATCATTCAAGGGGGTATGGCGAACATCGCCAATGCAGTACTCGCCAGTGCGGTATCAAACGCTGGTGGGCTTGGTTTAATCGGGGCTGGCGGTTATGACGCCAATTGGGTTAGAACCGAAATCCAAAAGTGTAAGACTTTAACCGACAAACCGTTTGGAGTGAACATCATGCTCATGAGTCCACATGCGAAAGACATTGCACAAGTGGTGATTGAAGAAGGCGTGAAAATTGTTACAACCGGTGCGGGGTCTCCAGGGATTTATATTCCCGCATGGAAAGCCGCTGGCATCAAAGTCATTCCAGTAGTACCATCCGTCGCTTTGGCGGTTCGTATGGAACGTGCTGGTGTCGACGCGGTTATCGCTGAAGGGACAGAATCTGGTGGACACATCGGTGAACTCACCACGATGGCGTTGATTCCACAAGTCGCGGACGCGGTTAGTATTCCAGTGATTGCAGCTGGTGGAATTGCCGACCAAAGAGGTGTGCTTGCCGCTTTTGCACTAGGTGCGAAAGGGGTTCAAGTGGGTACTGTGTTACTGGCTACCAAAGAATGCCCAATTCATGACAACTACAAACAAATTGTGGTCGATGCGAAAGATACCGATACAGTGGTTACTGGTAGAGGTACTGGCGCACCTGTCCGTGTACTCAAAAATAAAATGGCAGTGGAATATTTAAGAATTGCTGAACAAGGCGTGCCACTGGCTGAACTTGAAAAACTAACCTTAGGCTCTTTGAGAAGAGCGGTATTCGATGGTGACGTTGATCGTGGTTCATTTATGGCAGGGCAAATCTCTGGTTTAATCAAAGAAGTTAAATCAGTTCAACAAGTCTTAAGTGAACTATTTGATGGTGTCGATCAATACCGTCAACAATTGAGTGTATTATAATGGGTAAACTCGGTTTATTATTCCCTGGTCAAGGGGCACAATCGATCGGGATGGGGTTAGATTTTCCCAATCATGAAGCGCTATTCAATACGGCACAACAAGCCACAGGCTTGGATATCTTAAGTGCCATAACCACAGGTGAACGCTTAAATGAAACCTTATATACCCAGTTATCGGTGTTCTTAACATCCATATTGGCTTTAGAGATTGTAAAAGAGTTAAAGCCAACCTATCAAGGGTTGACAGGGTTTAGTTTAGGGGAATATTCAGGACTTTATGCATCCAATGTTTTAACGCTTCATGACGCGATTAAACTCATTCATGAACGCTCGCAATTGATGCAAGCTGAAACCTTAAAAACACAAGGCTTCATGGCAGCGGTCTTGGGGCTAAGTGCTTCAGATGTGGATGCAACCTTAGCTAAAGTCACCACTGGTAAAGTCGTTTGTGCCAACTACAACAGCCCGATTCAAACCGTCATTAGTGGTGAAGAACAAGCGTTTGTAGAAGCAGAACAACTGTTAAAAGCCGCTGGTGCGAAACGTGTGATTAAGTTGGCTGTATCTGGGGCATTTCATTCGCCTTTGATGAAACCCGCTGGTGAATCACTCTTGAATTACTTAAGCCAAATGACGCTTCAAAACCCAGCTGTTCCTGTGTATTTAAATACGACAGCCCAACCACTTTCATTAGATACACTGAAATCAGAAATGTCCAAACAAGTCTATAGTTCGGTGCGTTTTCAACAAACGATTGAACAAATGGCATTGGATGGCTTTACCCATTTCTTAGAAATTGGTCCTGGACAAGTGTTGGGGCCATTGGTCAAGAAAATCAACCCAGAACTGGAAACGTTCAGTTTTGGCAAATATAGTGAATTAGACAATTTGAAAGGATGGTTATTAACCCATGGATTTATCCAATAAAGTAGCGATTATCACAGGGGGTGCCGCTGGTATCGGCCGCGCCATCACAAAAACTTTGGCAGCCTACGGTGCGAAAGTAGTCATCAATTACAACCGTTCTGCAGAAGCAGCAGAATCCTTAAAACAAGAAATCGAAGCGGCTGGTGGTGAAGCCCTCATCGTCCAAGCCGACATCTCAAAATTTGTAGACGCTGAAAAATTGGTGGCTGCCACGATTGAACGTTTTGGTACGATCAATATTTTGGTCAATAACGCGGGCATTACAGATGACGCACTCATCTTGCGTATGAGTGAAACCCAATTTGACCGCGTCATCGATACCAACCTTAAAGGGGTTTGGAATGTGACTAAAAACGCTGCTAAAACCTTATTAAAATCCGGTTATGGTCGTGTCATTAATATTTCATCTGTATCCGGTGTTTTAGGCAATGCTGGACAAACCAACTACAGTGCGGCTAAAGCAGGTGTGATTGGGTTAACCAAAGCATTGGCTAGAGAATTCGCATCCCGTGAAGTTACGGTCAATGCGGTTGCACCTGGTTTTATTGAGACCGATATGACGAGAAAACTATCGGACGATGTCAGAAACCAATGGCAAGCTCAAATCCCACTCAAACGCTTTGGACAAGATACCGAAGTCGCTGAAGTGGTAGCCTTTCTTGCAAGCCCACTCGGGGCTTACATCACAGGTCATACCTTAGAAGTTGATGGCGGGTTGGTGATGTAGATGAAAAGAAGAGTTGTTGTTACTGGACTAGGACTGGTGAGTCCTTTAGGCAATACCGTTGAATCCTCCTTTCAAGCGATGATTGAAGGTAAAAACGGGATTGACTTTATTACCTTAGAAGATACCACCAACTGGAAAGTGAAACTGGCTGGTGAAGTTAAAAATTTAAACTTTGAAGATTTCATCGACCGTAAAGAAGTCAAGCGTTCAGACCGTGCGGTCTTACTCGCTTTAATCGCAGCCGATGAAGCGTATAAACAAGCCAAACTCGAAGGTGCTGACATTGACCGCACTCGATTTGGACTATTCGTAGGTAGCGGTATTGGGGGATTAACAACCATCCAAGAAGAAGTCTCTACCTTCGCGACCCGTGGTCAAGACCGCATGTCGCCATTCTTTATTCCAAACTCCATCATCAATTTGATCGGGGCGAAGATTGGGATCAAATATCAAATTTATGGCCCAAATCTACCTCAAGTCACGGCATGTTCAGCAGCCACCAACTCGATTGGTGAAGCGTTCCGTTATATCCGTGATGGGTATTTAGACATCGCCATGACCGGTGGCGCAGAAGCCCCAGTGAATGGCATTGGTGTCGGTGGATTCGCTGCGATGAAAGCCTTAAATACCTCAAACAATCCAGACCGTGCATCGATTCCATTTGACGCAGAACGCAGTGGGTTTGTGATTGCAGAAGGCGCAGGCATCATCATGCTAGAATCGTATGACCACGCCATTAAACGAGGTGCACCGATTCTCGCCGAAATGGTGGGTTATGGGTCTTCAACCGATGCATTTCATATGACATCACCCGATGAAGAAGCCAGAGGGATTACCCTATGTTTAAAACAAGCCCTTCAAGACGCGGGTATTGAACCAAAAGATGTGGGTTACATCAATGCCCACGGTACATCGACTGTTTTGAATGATAAGTTCGAAACGATGGGCATTAAAAAAGCCTTTGGACCAGCGGCTTATGATGTTAACATCTCATCGACCAAATCAATGACAGGTCATGCCTTAGGTGCAGCCGGTGCGATTGAAACCATCGCTGTGATCAAAGCCTTACAAACCGGTATGATTCCACCAACCATTCACTATGAAAAAGCAGACCCAGATTGTGACCTCAATTACACACCGAATGTGGCTGTGAAGCGAGATATCCAATACGGTATGAACGTCAATATTGGTTTTGGTGGTCAAAACGCTGCCATCATCTTTAAAAAGGTGTAGACATGCTCAATCAAGAACAAATCAAACAAATATTACCGCATCGTGACCCATTTTTGATGATCGATGAAATCACGTTTTTAGAACCCCTTAAAAAGGCTATTGGTGTTAAACATGTCAAACTGACTGAAGACTATTTTAGAGGTCATTTCCCATCTAAACCGGTGATGCCTGGGGTCCTCATCATTGAGTCCTTAGCACAAGTCGGTGCCGTCGCGTTGTTATCCTCTGAAAGCTATCAAGGCAAAATCGCGTTTTTCACTGGTATTGAATCCGCGAAATTTAGAAAAAGTGTCTTACCAGGCGATGAACTCGTCTTAGAATGTGAAATCACGAAAGTCCGTGGACCGTTCGGTTTTGGGTCCGGCAAAGCGTATGTGAATGGTGAACTGGTGTGTGAAGCCAACATATCATTCGCTGTAGGCAATTGATGAGCTATACCATTTTAGAATACAAGACACTCGATTCTACCAACACATTTTTAAAAACCCATTACGAAGCCTTATCGCATTTAACGATCGTGAGAACCCGTCACCAAACGGCCGGTCGTGGTCAGTTTGATCGCACATGGTCATCGAAACCCAATGACAACATCCTGTGTTCCATCCTGTTAAAGGATATCGCACTGGATAAAGTCGAGTTTCATAAACAATGGGTAGAACAAGGGCTCATTCGATACCTTCAAAACCAAGGTTTAAGCGTCACCTTCAAAGCACCCAATGATCTCTATATTGGGACAAAGAAGATTTGTGGCATATTGACCGAATCCAAAAGCGATGCTCAACGATTCAATTACGTGGTCATCGGGTTTGGACTCAATGTCAATCAAACCGACTTTGAAGGCTTAAATGCGACATCCATGGCTTTAGAATTAAAACATAATCTCGATGTAGATGGCGTGTTTGAATCGCTCATTCAATTCTTACTATCTACCTATGGTGACTAACATGACGAAACTCAACCATTGGATCAAAATAGCCGCGATGACGGCTATTTTATGCATATCTGTATATTTGGTACCACCCATCATCGTATTTGGTGGGGTACCGTTAACCATTCAAACATTCATCATTTTCTTAATTGCCTATTTGTTTACACCCAAAGATGCGTTATGGACATTGAGTCTGTACATCCTCATTGGTGTGATGGGTTTACCCGTTTTTTCTGGTGGTAGTAGTGGTTTAACCGCTCTGCTTGGACCCACAGGTGGGTTTTTGATGATGTTTCCCTTAGTAGCTTATTTGATTGCTAGATTTAAATCGAAAGACAAACAAATGGCTGTGGATTTACTGGTCACCTTTGGATTTGGGATTGTATTGTTATACGCTGTCTCAGCCATTTGGTTATCCTATGTTCTATCCATGTCCTATATTCAAGGCATCACCCTATTACTTCCATTTGTGCCATTAGACATCTTAAAAGTGGTCATCGCACATACTGTGTACCAAAAAATGCCATCCTTATACGAACTATCTACACATTAGGGCAACCCCCAATAAAGGAACAGTAATGACTAAATTTTTACCTAAAATCATCCAAGGTGGGATGGGTGTGGGCGTGAGTTCAACAAAACTCGCCAATACCGTATCACGCGCTGGACAACTCGGTGTGGTCTCAGGGACAGCACTCGGTTTGACCTTCGCTCGAAGACTCATGCAAAAAGGCAATGAAGTCTATTTAGAAGCGATGAACCATTTCCCTTTTAAAAAAGTGATTGAAAAGATCAAAGCGAAGTTTTCAGTGAAAAGCGATCAAGACCCATTTAAAATGGTTGAAATGCCGACCATTCATCCTTCAGAAGATTTGAATGAACTCATCGTGGTAGCGAACTTTGTTGAAGTTCATTTAGCTAAAAAAGGTCACAACGGTGTCGTTGGCATAAACTTCTTAGAGAAAATCCAATTTCCTACTTTAGCATCCATTTATGGGGCTATTTTAGCGGGTGTGGATTACATTTTGATGGGTGCTGGTATTCCACATAGAATTCCGGATGTGATTAAAAAACTAACCAACCATGAAGACGCGAGTCTACCGATTAAGGTTGCCAATGAACAACAAAATGACATTGAACTATCGACTTTTTCACCCAAAGCATTCGCCCAAGATGAAGCGTTGCCTGAACTCACCAAACCACAATTCTTAGCCATCATTGGTTCACATACGTTGGCCAATTACTTGATGAAAAGTGAATTTGGTTCGCCTGACGGATTCGTGGTGGAATTACCTGTGGCTGGTGGGCACAATGCACCACCTCGTGGTAATTACGCACTCACTGAGTCTGGTGAACCTATTTATGGTGCGCGTGATGTGGTTGATTTTGAAGCCTTAAAAGCCATCAACAAGCCGTTTTGGTTAGCAGGTGGGTTTGGTAATCCTGATGGTCTTCAAAAAGCCCTATCTTTAGGTGCAGTAGGTATTCAAGTGGGTACAGCCTTCGCTTTTTCCAATGAATCGGGCTTTGAAGCTACTTTAAAACAACGCGTGTTACGTCAAGTGATTGAAGGAACAGTGCGTGTTAAAACCGATATCAAAGCCTCTCCAACCGGGTTCCCATTTAAAGTTGCAAGCGTTGAAGGAACATTGTCAGAAGATGATACATACGCATCGAGAAAACGTGTGTGTGATTTAGGGTATTTGCGTGAAGCATACCGTAAAGATAATGGCTCCATTGGCTATCGATGCCCATCGGAACCGGTAGAAGATTATGTCCGTAAAGGTGGCAAAGTCGAAGATACCGTGGGTCGTAAATGTTTGTGCAATGGTTTAGTGGCTGGCATTGGTTTAGGTCAAAAACGCAAAAATGGTCATGATGAATTGCCTTTGGTTACTTCAGGGGATGATTTGTTATTTTTAGGACCACTTGTTGATCTTGAATCGTATAGTTATTCAGCTGTAGATGTGTTGAACTATTTATTAAATACATAAATAAGCAAACCAATCCGAACCCTCGGATTGGTTTTATGCTTTCTATGGGTTTACATACCTTTCGATAACAGTTATAATGGTTTTGGATGTTTGTGAAATCGGTTTCCTAAACACAAACCATACGATTCAAAATTTGGGAGGATGTATGAAAAAAATTATCAATTTGGTTCAAGTGATTTTATTATTGGTTGTATTGATGGCCTGTACCAACCAAAGCCCTAAAGTCATTGATGGACCTGAAGATTTTGACACCATCGAAGAAAAAGTCGAGTGGTGGATTGCTAATTTGACCTTAGATGAAAAAGCTGGTCAAATGATTCAAGCAGAAAGAATCAATAACAATAACGGGATCTCTGTCGATGACGCAAGAAGACTCAACATCGGTTCTGTTTTAAATGGGGGTGGGAATGTGCCTGCAACCAACAATGTACCGAGTTGGTACTTGATGTATCAATCGTATTATCAAGCCTCGATTACCAGTTCTTCAGGTATCCCATTGATTTACGGGGTAGATGCGGTGCATGGTCATGGGAACTTACAAAACGCGACGATTTTCCCACACAACATTGGGTTAGCTGCTGCGAACAACCCAGAGCTTATGAGAGCGATTGGTGAAGTCACAGCTTATGAAATCGCACAAACTGGACTCACGTATAATTTTTCACCTTCACTCGGTATCATTAAAGACAAAAGATGGGGTAGAACCTATGAAACCTTTGGTGAAAACCCTGCCGTTCCGATGAATTTGATTGGACCTTACATTGAAGGCTTACAAACCTATGGGATCGCAGCCTCTGCGAAACACTTTGTGGGTGATGGATACACCACGTATGGGACGGGTTTAGGGGGTAAATTAGACCGCGGAAACGCGACGATTACACTCGATGATTTAGAAAATATTCATTTACCGTTATACCGAGAAGCCATTGAAGCTGGGGTTAAAACCATCATGGTTTCTTACAGCAGTTTAAATGGATTACAAATGCATGAGAATGCCCACATGATTACCGATGTTTTAAAAGGTGAAATGGGCTTTAAGGGGTTTGTTATATCGGATTATAACGGGATTGATAATATCGCAGAGAATGGTTTTGAACAGAAGGTAGCAGCAGCCATTAATGCTGGCATCGATATGCTGATGCAACCCCATAATTTTGAAGACACCATCGCAGCGATCAAAATCGGTGTTCAAACCGGTGATATCCCAATGGCACGCATCGATGACGCGGTATCGCGTATATTAACCGTAAAATATGAATTGGGTTTATTTGAAACCAAAGAACGACTTGCAGCGGATTTAAGAAACGCCGAGAGTCTAGCAGTCGCCAGACAAGCGGTAAGAGAATCCTTAGTATTATTAAAGAACGAACAAAATGTATTGCCATTATCGAAAGATATGGATTTATTAGTCGTCGGTCAAGGGTCAAACAACATTGGTATCCAATCTGGTGGTTGGACCATGACGTGGCAAGGCAGTGACAATTTAAACATTGCGGGCACTTCCATATTAAAAGCGTTTAGGGAATCCACCTCTGGACAAATCTATACCAATATGGCCGATGTTGATAAAGCAGATGCGATTGTCTTGGTGATATCCGAAAGACCACACGCTGAAATGATGGGTGATTCTGTAGGATTATCCTTAATCGACGATACAGGCTACCCTCAAAACCTCACCTGGATCAACCAAGTTAAAAACACAGGTAAGCCAGTCATCGCCATTATGTTGTCATCCAAACCACTCTTAGTGACAGATTACATTGACGGGTTCGATGCGTTTGTAATGGCATTCCTACCTGGCACTGAAGGGGCTGGGATTACCGATGTCTTATACGGGGATTATAACTTTGTTGGGAAACTCCCTTATACCTATCCACTCAATGCGTCACAAGCAGCAGATACGATGTTAAATCCAAATTATAACCCTGAAGATTATCTGTTCCCATATGGGTATGGGTTAACCTACTCCAATTAAACCATTTTATAATCATTCTAAAGAGTCCGAATAATCGGACTTTTTTGTTCTATTTATCATCGTTTTTTGGCGTTATTATGATGAAACCGTTATCATTGCAATTATATGTAAAACTTCTAAATTAGTGTCTATTATTTATATAATCTTATGATACAATGAGGGTGTAATTTACGATACATTACAGGAGAAAAATGAATATGAAAGACCACATTTGTCAAGAAAAGCTCAACCTTTTTTATGCTAGAATGGCGGAAAACAAGCAAAAACCGGGACCGCTCATGCCAACACTGCATGATGCTCAAACCATTTTTGGTTATATTCCTTTAACCATTCAAAAGATCATTTCTGAAGAACTTGGTGAAAGCATCGCCAAGATCAATGGTGTTGTCACCTTTTATGGCAACTTTTCTGTTACACCTAAAGGCGAACATACCGTTTCTGTTTGTTTAGGCACCGCTTGTTATGTCAGGGGTTCTAAGAACATCATGGAAACATTAGAAAACGAACTCAAAATCAAAGAAAAAGAAACCACCCCAGATGGCGAAATCACGTTGGTGGCGACCCGTTGTATTGGTGCCTGTGGCTTAGCACCGGTTTTTTCTGTAGACGGTGCGATTCACGGGAACGCCAACGTCTCTAAGGTCAAAGACATCATCAAAGAACTCAAGGAAGCCCATCATGAAGCTTAATGAACTCATGGGTTTGATGGCAGCGAAAAGCTATACACCATCACTGATGAAAGACAAAGAAATCAACTTTGCTTTTTGTTCCGATTTGATGAGCGATGCCTTGGTCATCATGAATTCTGTGAAAGACCCAACCATCCTCGAACATACCATCCTAATCACTGGATTGGCCACCCAACAATCGATTCGAACTGCAGAGATGCTCGATGTCGATGTGGTTTTATTGGTCAGAGGTAAAATTCCCTCTGAAAAAGTGATTTTACTGGCACATGAAGCGCAAGTGATGTTGTTATCAACCGATACCACGATGTTCAATGCGAGTGGGATTTTGTTTGAAAAAGGCATCCGCGGCGTTAAATATAACATCCAATGGTAAAAGAACATCAAATCATAGCTGGCAACTTTGATTTGGCAGGTAGGGCGTCCTCTGACCTCAAACGACTGCTCAAATCGATGGCCACTTACCCTCGATTGTATGTCAATCGTGTCTGTTCCGCTTCCTATGAAGCTGAAATCAATATCGTCATCCACTCCGTCGGTGGGTATATGACTTATGAAGTCAATGAAGCTAACATAGAACTGAATTTTTTTGACGATGGTCCTGGGATTCCAGACATCGAATTAGCGATGAAAAAAGGGTATTCAACGGCGAGTCAAATTGCCCATTTGAATGGATTTGGCGCGGGGATGGGACTCAATAATATCAAAGAGCTCTCCGACCGACTTACCATCCATTCAACCCCACGAGGGACCCACTTAAAAATGATCTTTACGATAGGTGAACGCGATGCCTAAATTATCCATTCTCCTTGAAAATACACACTATACGATTTTAAACCCAAATCTTGAAGACCGCGTTTTTACAGGGGTTTACGCAACCGATTTATTATCGACAGCGATTAAACACATGAAACCAGACATGGCGCTCATCACTTTGATTTCAACGAACTCAACGCTGAATCTAGCCATGATGGTGGATTTCAATGTCATCATTTTGACAAAGGATGCAGAAGTAACGGAATCCTTTATCCAAAAAGCGACTTTAGAAGACATCACCTTAGTTAAAACCGATTATCTAACCCATGAAGTCATCATTGACCTGGTGAAACGAGGTCTCTTATGACCTATGCGTATGATTTACACATCCACAGCGTTTTATCCCCGTGTGGTGATGTCTTAATGACACCCAACAACATCTTTAATATGGCAACTTTAAAAGGCTTGGACATCATCGCCATCACCGACCACAATTCGTTAAAACAATTGAAGGTGTGTCATGAGCTATCTCAAAGCTATGATTTGTTGTTTATCCCAGGGGTAGAAATCACCGTGAAAGAAGACTTTGACGTCTTGTGTTACTTTAAACACATCGACGACGCGTTGGCTTTTGACCTTTTACTCGAACAAGCTTTACCGAAAATCATGAATCAACCAGAACAATTCGGTGAGCAATACATCTGTGATATCCATGATGATTTTGTGGCAGAAGCACCATACTTGCTCATTAATCCTATTGAATGGACTCTACAAGAACTCATCGAAAATCTAAAAGCATTTCCACACATCTTAATCTATGCACACCTCGACAAAAAGAGTCGTAGTGGTAAAGATTATGTCGATCGATACACACTCGATGGCATTGAATTCATAAATCCCGAATTAAAGCAGGCAAAAAATCATTTTAAAAATAGCGATGCCCATCAAATCATCGATATATCAGAACGGACAGAACACAATCAAATCGAACTCGATGAATTAACGATAGAAGCATTCTTTAGGTATTTCCATCATGACTAAATTCACCGATTACTTATATGATTTGATTCAAAATTCGATTGATGCGAAAGCGTCAAACATCGAATTGCACATGAAGCATCAAGGGTTATTACGCGTCACCATCCAAGACAATGGCGTTGGGATGGATGAAGCCACCTTGATGAAAGTCAAAACATTCAGTTATTCTTCAAGAAAAACAAGAACAGTGGGATTAGGCCTTTCCCTGATCCACGATTTAACGATTCAAACGAATGGTTACTTTGAAATCACATCCAAATTGGGTGTGGGGACAACCTTATCTTTAGGCTTTGATGATCAACACATCGATTTTCCAGAGATGGGTGATATTTCGGCATTGATTGCAGATTTATACATGCATCAAGGGGTCCAAAACCTAATATTCAGCTTTGATGATTTTAGACTGGATTTCGAATCATTAGGACTCAATCAAACCATCAAAACGTATCGACAAAGAAACCAATTATACAATTACGTTCAAGAAAAATTAATAGAGGTGGCAAATGAAAACACTAGATGAACTCAAGCAGTTACGTGATGAATCCTTAAAAAAGATGACGATGCGTTATCAAAAGGATGGCTTTAGAATTCAAGTTGGGATGGGTACCTGTGGCATCGCCAGTGGTGCGAGACCGATTTTGAATGCTTTTTTAGAACAAATCGAACTCAGTGAATTGAAAAATGTGACGGTAACCCAAGTGGGATGCATGGGTGAATGTGCCCATGAACCGATGGCTGAGATCATCGACGAATCAGGACAATCTTACATTTATTGTGCACTCACGATTCCGATGGTCAGACAAATTGTCGAAAGACACATTGTGAACCATCAACCGATCACGAAATATTTACTCTCCGAAAGAAAGGACAAATAAACGATGTTAGAACGTATTCAAGTCCTCATCTGTGGGGGAACCGGGTGCATGTCTTCACACTCGAAAGAAATCAAAAAGGCATTTGAAGATGAATTGACCCTGTTGGGGATCAAATCCGAAGTGGGTTTGGTCTTAACCGGTTGTTTTGGGTTGTGTGAAAAAGGACCCGTCTTGGTCGTTTATCCCGATGAAACCTTTTATTCACACGTCACTGTAGGTGATGTGCGAACCATTTGTGAAGAACACCTCTTAAAAGGTCGTCCGGTTCAAAGATTGATGGTCAATGACCCGATTGCGAAAACCAAGATCAAACAAATGAGTCAACTTAAGTTCTATTCGAAACAAAAAAGAATTGCGTTAAGAAACTGCGGACAAATCAACCCGTTAGACATCAATGAATACATCGCCAAAGATGGTTATATGGCATTGGGTAAAATCTTATCCGAAATGAGTCCTGAAGCGGTCATTGATGAAGTCATCAAATCTGGACTCAAAGGTCGTGGCGGTGGAGGCTTCCCAACCGGCATGAAATGGCAGTTTGCGAGAAGTTCTCAAAGTAAAGTAAAATACGTCATTTGTAACGCCGATGAGGGCGACCCAGGTGCGTTTATGGATAGAGCGATTTTAGAAGGTGACCCACACTCGGTATTAGAAGCGATGGCCATTTGTGGCTACGCGATTGGGTCTAACCAAGGCTACATTTATGTCAGAGCGGAATACCCAGTGGCGGTTGAACGTTTGTACCACGCAATTGGTCAAGCCAGAGAATACGGCTTACTAGGTAAAAACATTTTCGGTACAGATTTCGAGTTTGATATTGATTTAAGACTCGGTGCTGGTGCCTTTGTGTGCGGTGAAGAAACCGCACTCATCCGATCGATTGAAGGCTATCGTGGTATGCCTACGTCCAAACCCCCATTCCCAGCAGTCAAAGGCTTATGGGGTCAACCAACCAATGTCAATAACGTCGAAACCTTCGCGAATGTGCCTGTGATTTTCTTACGTGGTGCAGATTACTTTAGATCCATTGGTACTGCTAAATCACCAGGTACCAAAGTTTTCGCGCTTGGCGGTAAAATCAATAATACGGGACTCGTTGAAGTACCGATGGGAACGACCTTAAGAGAAGTTGTCTTCGACATCGGTGGTGGAATCCCACAAAAACGTAAATTCAAAGCGATTCAAACGGGGGGGCCTTCAGGTGGTTGTATCACCGAAAAAGATTTGGATACCCCGATTGATTTTGATAACTTAACTGCCCTTGGCTCGATGATGGGTTCTGGTGGGATGATCATCATGGATGAAGATAACTGTATGGTCGACGTGGCGAGATTCTATTTAGACTTTACGGTCGATGAATCTTGCGGGAAATGCACCCCTTGTCGTGAAGGCACCAAACAAATGCTCGATATTTTAAACAAGATTTGTGACGGTGAAGGCACACTTGAAGACATCGATGAACTCGAACGTTTGGGTGAAATGATTAAAAAGACTTCCCTTTGTGGACTCGGTCAAACCGCACCAAACCCCGTATTATCGACCATCAAACACTTTAGAGAAGAATACATCGCCCACGTTACAGACAAAACCTGCCCAGCAGGTGTGTGTTCTAACCTCACCCACTTCGTCATTCATGACAACTGTATTGGTTGTACAAAATGTGCGAAGAACTGTCCTGTCAATGCCATATCAGGTTGGCCAAAACAAGTCCATATTTTAGACCAAGAGTTGTGCATCAAGTGTGGTGCTTGTAAGAAAGCCTGCCCTGTCGGTGCGATTACCTCTGAACCATTACATAAAGGAGTATCCCTATGAAACCTGTACACATTACCATCAATGGGTTACCATATACCGTAGACAGCACCCAAACCATCTTGGAAGCTGCCACTAAAAACAATGTCTACATTCCCCGCCTTTGTTTCTTAAAAGATGTCCATGAAGAAGCGAACTGCCGTGTGTGTAGTGTTAAAATCGAAGGTCAAAAAAACTTAAAACCAGCGTGTAAGACGTTGGTCTCTGAAGGGATGAACATCATCACCGACGACCAAGAAGTCTACGATACGGTTAGTATGAACCTAGAACTCTTAACCCATCGTCACCATTTCGAATGTTTCAAGTGTTCCAGAGAAGACAATTGTGAATTCTTGGATTTACTTAGAAAATACTCCATCGATAATGAATTCTCACAACTTTACGGGATGTTTGATGAAGAAAACTACTATTATCAAGACGATAATGGTGTAATGATCATCGATTCTAGTAAATGTATTCTATGTGGCAGATGTGTATCGGCTTGTGAAAAACAATCGGGATTATCTGTATTACACTTTAACAATCGTGGGAATAAAACCTATGTTGGACCAGCCTTATTTCATAGCCTAGATGATGCAGGTTGTATCTATTGTGGTAAATGTATTGGGGCTTGCCCAACCGGCGCTTTAAGAGAAAAAGACGACATCAAGAATGTCGAACGTGTCTTAAGAGACCCTAAGAAGAAAGTCGTTGTCCAAGTCGCACCAGCGGTGAGAGCTGCGTTAGGTGAAGCGTTTGGTTACCCGATTGGAACCGATGTCGAAGGCAAGATGTTCCAAGCATTGAAGGCATTGGGTGTCGATGAAATCATGGACACCAACTTTACAGCGGACTTAACCATCTTAGAAGAAGGTACTGAATTCTTACATAGACTCGAACACGGTGGACCGTTTCCAATGTTCACTTCCTGTTCTCCAGGTTGGGTCAACTTATTAGAACAATATTACCCTGAATTTATCCCAAATCTATCAACTTGTAAGTCCCCACAACAAATGGCTGGGGCGTTAATCAAGACCTATTACGCCGATAAGATGGGTTATAATCCAAAAGACATCGTCTCGATTTCGATCATGCCATGTATCGCGAAAAAAGCAGAAGCGAGACGTGAAGGCATGGGTCGAGATGGGTACCAAGATGTGGATTATGTGTTAACCACCAGAGAATTCGCGAGACTCATCAAACGTCGTGGGATCGATTTTAGAAACCTTGAAGATTCCAAACCGTTTGGGATGCTCGCCACATATACTGGTGCTGGTGCGATCTTTGGCGCAACCGGTGGGGTGATGGAAGCCGCACTCAGAACCGTATCAGAAATCCTAGAACAAAAAGAAACCCCAATTGATTTCCTTGAAATGCGCGGTACACAAGACATTAAGGAAGCGACTTATGTCCTTCAAGGGAAAGAAATCAACGTCGCAGTTGTGCATGGCGGCGCCGCAACCAAAGCGTTTTTAGAAAACCTTAAAACAACTGAAAAACAATATCATTTTGTTGAATTCATGGGTTGTACAGGTGGATGTATCAATGGTGGTGGCCAACCGGTTGTTACCGCGAGAGACCAAGAAACCTACGATGTTCGTGCTTTACGTGCGAGCGTTTTATACAAGATTGACGAAAAACAACGCATGCGTAAGAGCCATCAAAACCCATTTGTTCAAGAACTCTATCAAAACTTCTTAGAAAAACCACATTCGAAAAAATCCCATGAATTGTTACACACCAAATATAAGAAGCGTGACATTTATGCCAGCGTGGAGTAAAAAAAGTTATTTATTGGTTTTAATCCTAGCGTTGAGTCTCCATCTGTTCGGATGTGAGTCTAAAAGATTAAACATTTTAATTCCAACGGGTAGCCCTCAATACGCCGCTGCCTTTCTACAACAAAGTGAACAATACAACGTCACTATTGTGAGTGGTGCAGAAGCGTTAACGGCAGGGTTCAATGATATTGGTTATGACATCATCATCGCCCCAGTCAATATGGGAGCGAAACTATACGCTGCTAAACCCAATTATCAACTCTCAGGTGTCATCACTTGGGGTAACTATTATTTGATCAGTGCGTCAGAAATCGATCTATCCGTCGTAGACCGATTAGACATCACTGCGTTTGGGGAAAACCAAATACCAGACTTCATGTTGAAATACATTTTAAATCACCATGACATCGAAGCGAACATCACTTACCTCGATTCTATCGCGAGTATCACAAGCGCGTATTTATTGGATTCCTCCAAGATTTATTTGATCGCAGAACCGAGCATGAGTATTTTACAAACCAAAAAGACGCTTCAATATGTCGATTTACAAAGTGAGTATCAAAACATCACAGGAGAAACGGGTTTTCCTCAAGCCGGTGTATTTGTACATAAAAATATCTCCTCACGGGATTTGGATTTATTTCATTCGAGACTGATTCAATCCATATATAAACTCAAACACAGTGACGACGCTTTAACCGTTTTGAAATCACTCGGGATAGAATTACCAGAAGCGGCTTTTAATCCAGCAATTAATCGTTCAAACATTGATTTTTTAGTCAGTGCGGATGCGAAAGATGCCCTAAACACCTTTTATCAACTCATTTATGATTTTAACCCAAACTTTATCGGACAAATACCGAACGACGATTTTTACAGGTAAACTATGAAACATTGGATGAGATTGTCTTCAATTCTATCGATTTTCATCGTATGGTACCTCATTTATTTGTGGGTGGATCACCCGCTATTGATGCCATCGATCGAAGATACCATCAGGGCTTTATTCAGGCTTTTCGGCAGCAGGGATGCCGTGCTTGCAATGATGCACACTTTCGTGCGACTTGGCATATGCATCGGCATCTCGCTTGCCTTAGCAATGATACTGGCCTTTTTGAGTTATCACTTTAGACACATAGAAACATTCTTACATCCGTACATGGTTTTATTTAGAACCATCCCTTTAGTCTCTGTCATCCTCATCACATTTGTTTTGGTTCATTTTAGTTTAACCACCTACATCATCACATTTTTAATGATTTTTCCGATTTTATATCAAGCCATCTTGAGTGGACTAAATGCCATCGATTCAAGTTATATCGATGTGTATAAACTTGAAAAAGGCACCTTTTTCTCGAGTATTGAATATTTGTATTTTCCGATAACGAGACCATTCATTCTCCTTGGATTCCTACAATCCTTGGGGTTAGGGCTTAAAGTCATCGTGATGGCAGAATTCATCACCCAAGCCCAAAACGGGATTGGTAAACTCATCTACCAAGCACGGGTGAACTTAAATTACGATCAAATCTTCGCGATTACCATCATCTTAGTCCTCATGGCGTTTCTCATAGAAACGCTCGTAAAGAAACTCAATCAAGACATTGAAAAAGCCTAAGAACACAGTCAAAAGCTGTGTTTTTTTATTGACAGGGTTAATTTTTAGGTCTATACTATAAATGTGACAGGCGTGTCACTTTTGGAGGACATATGCCAAAGGAAACGTTCATCAACCTAAAACCACATAAAAAAGAGAAACTCATGCAGGCGATGACGAAAGAACTATCGATTCATACCTTTGAGCATTTATCAATTGCGAATATTGTCAGAGATGCAGAAATACCCAGGGGTTCTTTCTATCAGTACTTTGAAGACAAAGAAGACCTCTATCAGTACTATTTCAGCCACATCGCATCTTTAAAGATGGATTACTTTAAGGACATCTTCATGAGTCCGACGTTAACATTCTTTGAACGGATCGAAACCTTATTCAAACAGGGATTGGTGTTTAAAAAAGCTTACCCTGAATTGGTGGAGGTTGCGAAAAAGATGTATGAAAGCGACTACTACAAAGACCTCTTGATTAAAGGCGGTTGGGAGAATAAAGTCGTAGATACTTACGAAGCTTGGATCAAACAAGACCAACAGTTAGGCATCATCCGTGAAACGATTGATTCGAAAATGTTGTCTGAACTGATCAATGAAATGACTACTCGGATATCATTAGATAGTTTTATATATGACAAATACGACGAAAGTGTTTGGGAACACAAACTCGATGAGATGTTAGACATCCTCAAGAAAGGAATATTAAACCATGTTTAGTGTAAAAGATTTGAGATTTACGTATCCAAAGAATGACTTACCTACCATCAAAGGTATTTCCTTTGATATCCAAAAAGGAGAAATCTTCGGATTTTTAGGACCTTCTGGGGCAGGGAAGAGTACCACTCAAAAGATTTTAATCAAATTATTAGACCGATATGAAGGTGCGATTTATTACGATGGTAAATCCCTTCAAGAACTCGACCAAAGCTTCTTTGAAAACATTGGGGTCTCTTTTGAAATGCCGATTCACTTTTCAAAACTCACCGCGATGGAAAACATCGAATTCTTTAAGAAACTGTATAAGAAGAACATCGATGTGGAATCTTTGATGAAAAAAGTCGGTTTGTGGGAAGATAGGGACAAACTGGTGTCTGAATATTCTAAAGGGATGAAAATCCGTTTAAACTTCGTTAGAGCAATGCTCAATGACCCAGAGATGTTGTTCTTAGATGAACCGACCAATGGGTTAGATCCAGCGAACGCGATGATTTTAAAAAACTTGATTAAAACCTATAAACAAAATGGTGGAACTGTCTTCATTACGTCACACATCATGGCCGATATCGACCAATTGTGTGACCGTGTGGCTTTTATTGTAAACGGTGAAATCAAAGAAATCGACTCCCCAAGAAACTTAAAGATCAAATATGGTCAAAGAACCATCAAAGTCGAATACAAAGAACAAGGACATACCCTCAGTCAAAGTTTCCCAATGGACAAGATTGGTCAAAATGAGGACTTCGTGAAACTCATTCAAACCAAAGACATTGAAACCATACACAGTGGGGAAACCACACTCGAAGAAATCTTCATCCAAGTGACAGGGGTTGGTTTAAGTCATGAGTCCTAGAATGGCATTTTTAATCAAAGGCGAACTCCTTCGATTGAACAAATACCGTGTGACCACGGTATCGTTATTGGTGGCTTTTGTGTGGGGTTTGGTGCTATATTTCATCGATGATATGGACATATTAGAACAAATGTTGCCGATGATCATCATGATTGACGCCACCATGATGAGCGTTATCTTCATTGGTTCGATCATGTTTTTTGAGAAGTCTGAACAAACCATTTCGACGTTATTGGTCACACCGACCTCAACCGATGAACAAATTTTATCGAAAGTCATCGCGAATACGATTCATATGTTGTTATCCTCGATGCTCATCATTTTGGTATTCTATTTTGTCAAAGGTGTGACTGTGAATTTCTTTTGGATGATTCCCATTTTAATCATCTCCATCGCATTCCATAGTTTATTAGGGTATGTCTTCTCATACCATTCTAAAGATTTTACATCGATGTTGTTAGGTGTCATGATGTTCATCATTTTCTTATCCATCCCATCGATTTTACATCAGTTCAATATTTTGTTTAAAGGCGACTTCTGGCGTTATGCCTTACTCATTACCCCAGCCCAAGCCTCTGCAGAGCTCATCGCACTCGGCTTTGGTGGCGCGTTTACGCTCGCATCCGCCATCAGTTTGGTGTGGTTGATTGTCGCGGGTACTTTGGGTTATCTCTTCTATATCAAACCAGCGTATAAAGCTTACGCTGTGAGACAAGGGGGCATATAATATGTTTATCCGTGTCTTAAAACATGAAATGAAAAACATCTTAAGAGATAAGATGTATCTGTTCTTTATGGTGTATCCAGTCATTATTGGTATTGTCGCTTATTATTTAATCCCGTATCTTAGAGAAGAAGTGGGGTTGTTGGTTTCAAACATCGTCGCGTTGGTATTTGTCTTGATGACTTCCTTTATGTTTGGTGCAATTACTGGATTTACCTTACTCGATGACCAAGACGACAATGTCTTGTTCTCGTTAAAGATCACACCGATCAAGGTATCCCATTATGTGGGTATCAAGTTATTATTCTCTTATGTACTTGGTTTCTTAGCCACATTCTTATTGGTTTATATCACCAAGCTGTTTGAATCCTCTGTCTTAAACATGATTGGCATATCGCTATTGGCTGCCTTACAGGCCCCAATGCTCGCGTTATTCATCAATGCTTTCGCAAGCAACAAGGTCGAAGGGTTCGTCTTTATGAAAGCCACAGGGATCCTCGTGATGATTCCCATCGCTTCCTTATTCCTAACCAACTGGACAGAACTCTTCTTAGGGATTGTCCCAGGGTTTTGGGCAGCGAGACTCGTATCGATGTCTTTAATTCCAAGTGATTATTTGTTGAATGAGTTTTGGTACTACATCTTAGGTTTTATCGTCAATGGCTTACTGATTTATGTCTTATTTAAGAAATACAAACAAAGAGTTCAAATATAAGTCAAAAATCCACGTCAATCGTGGATTTTTTCTTCTTACTATTGGAAAAATCCAAGAATATGTTATAATTGAAAATGCTGGAGAAATACCCAAGTCCGGCTGAAGGGTCTGGCCTCGAAAACCAGTAGGGCGAGAGATCGCCGCGGGGGTTCAAATCCCCCTTTCTCCGCCATTCAGATATCTAAAGTCTACTGTGAAAGCAGAAGACTTTTTTATTTTTGGTTGCTGTTTGATAATAAATGTAAGGGTGTATAGGTCAAATATCTACACCCTAAATGTATATTAAAAGCGCTACAGTCCAAATTTTACTGGATGTAACACTTTTTTGTATTGAGAGTTGAATTCCTACCACGGCGGAAAATGGCGGATGAAAATTCGCCTAACTAACTAGAGTATATTGAGAACAACAACTAAACCAAATGACATGTATCTTTTCATAAAGTGTTTTATTTAGATTCATTAATACTCTTTCATGGTATATGTAAATATTCTGATTACTTAAGGAAGTTGGATTATGTTATAATGAATTATATAATTAATGTAAAAACTCGAAATAATAGATAATGCTGATTGCTGTTAATATAGAACAGTAGACACGAAGAGTAAGAATCCTTCTTATGTTAGAATATAAGGAAGGAGTTGATTCTTTTATGTCTTCAACAGGCAATCGATATTCAAACGAATTTAAACAACAATTAGTCGAACTATTTCAAAGCGGGCAATCGGTATCTAAGCTGTCCCGTGAGTATGGCATACCCACAGGGACAATCTACAAATGGACAAAAGAACTTACACCAGTGATCACTGAAGATGGTAAGTTAGTTACACCTAAAGAAATCAAAGCGTTAGAAAAGCGAATAAGGGAACTAGAAATGGAAAATGAAATCCTAAAAAAAGCGACCGCCATATTCGCTCGAAAACCTTAAAAGAAAAAGTCGACTTTATCAAGTTATTCAAGCATATTTATCCGATTAAGGTGATGTGTAAAGTGCTACATTTAAACCGCAGCACGGTCTATAAGATATTCACACACATGATGTCTGATCGAGAAATTAGAAGATTAGAACTCGAATCAAAAATCATTGAAATCTATAATGAGTTTGACAGTATCTATGGTGCACCCAAGATTCGTAAGGAATTGATTAAACAGGGCTATTACGCTTCACTTAAACGTGTAAGCGTCTATATGAGGCGATTGCTTAGATCTATCATCACTAAGAAATACAAGCCAGGCTCATCTTCTAAAGCGCCTGATGATAAAGAAAACATCATGAATCAAGATTTCTCAACGCTTTATCCAAATCAGAAATGGGTGATGGATATCACCTATATCTGGACCGTTTATGATGGTTGGACATATCTAGCATCTGTTATGGATTTACATTCTAAAATGATTATTGGGTATAGTTATCAACGTCACATGAAACAAGAAATTGTTCTAGAGTCACTACGTCAAGCTGTGTATAAGACAAAACAAACAAAAGGCATTATGGTTCAATCAGACTTAGGTAGTCAGTATTTAAGCAATGATGTTGAACAGTTCATTGAGATGTATGAAATGATTCATTCGTACTCAAGAAAAGGCACACTATATGATAACGCCCCTATCGAAACTTTTCATTCCATCATCAAAAGAGAAAAACTAAGTCGTATGGTTTTAAAGACATTTGAAGAAGCCAAGATGGTAATCTTCGAATATATTGAAGGGTTTTATAATCGTAAAAGAATTCATAGTTCAATCGATTATCAAACGCCTTACCAAGTGTATTACTCAAAGTAAGAAATTCTCACTTAATGTGTCCACTTTATTGACATAAAAGCATAATCATAAAACAGGATTTATAGATTCTTATGGAGTTACTTATTTTCCAAAAGAACAAATAAAGGATTATATTCATAGCATTCTTATATCAAAACCCACCGATTACGAAATCATGATTGAATGGCTAAATGAAGCATTGAATTATGATGGAATTTATATTTTAGGCCTTTAGCCATTTTGCATAATTGTTAAAATTGTATTGAACCCATATATCTTAGAAAAATAGAATAGGTGAGCATTTGATGAGAAAAAGAATTTTCAAATATGATGATAATCATAAATATTTTGTTATTTCAATAGTTGTATCTTTAGTGTTCCTATATGTTGCATTTTATCTAGATGATATCTATGTTGCTTATATCATAGGGATCATCATTTCGGCCGTTGGTTTTGTAGGTGCATTAATCATTTACTTGACAGGTATTCACTTTGATTATAAAAAAAACAAAATTACAATTTTAGACTCATTAGGAATTAGAACCATCTCAATTAGTGAAGTTAAATATATTAGCATAGAAGAATTAGTTAAAACACGTAAAGCCAGACGAGGATTTCTATCCCCAGACTCACGGTATGGAGCATTTTGGACATTCTCATCTAAATATGTTTACAGAAATGGAAAGACATATAAGATTATATTTCATATGAAAAACGATTCGATTGTTGAATCATATTATGGTTGGTTATTCAATTCAAAAACTAATGAAAGAGTAGTCAAACAAGAGAATAAGTTCAATCAAATGATCAAAGAAATTATGGAATTTAAAAAGTATAGGTAAATACAGTGATTTCCTTTAAGCTGTGTTAATGTTGAATAGCATATAAGCTACATATTATACGAGCAACCGGTAAATATGTCAAGCAGTAAAGAATAAAAAAAATATCACGAAAACGGTTGTTTAGGTGATAAGAGGACATGATTAAAAAAGGTTGAATGGATTAGAAAGAGATTTAAATGTTACTGATA
>NZ_JAOVQM010000010.1 GCF_025742995.1 Paracholeplasma manati
GCAAGGAGCGATAGCGGATTCTTCAGGTTATATCTTGACTTGATTATAACACTAGGACTTCAATCTTATAAATAACAATATGTAGCTGGGCCTGATCCCAAATCTACACTACATATTATACGAGGAGTGATTGTATGGCAACCCTAGAATTAAAGCACATTGATAAAATTTATCCTAATGGTGTCCAAGCGGTATTCGATTTCAATCTAAGCATTAAAGACAAAGAATTCATCGTATTCGTTGGACCTTCTGGTTGTGGTAAATCCACAACATTACGTATGATCGCTGGTTTGGAAGAAATTTCTGCTGGTGAACTTTACATCGATAACGTCTTAGTAAATGACGTAGCTCCAAAAGACCGTAACATCGCGATGGTATTCCAATCCTATGCGTTATACCCACACATGTCTGTTTATGACAACATGGCATTCGGTCTTAAGATTCGTAAGATGCCTAAGAATGAAATTGACGTTAAAGTCAAAGAAGCAGCAGCTATCTTAGGTCTATTACCTTACCTTGATCGTAAACCAAAAGCGCTATCCGGTGGTCAAAGACAACGTGTTGCGTTAGGTAGAGCGATTGTCCGTAATGCGAAAGTATTCTTAATGGACGAACCACTATCCAACTTGGATGCTAAACTACGTGTACAAATGCGTGGTGAATTGATTAAGCTTCATAACCGTATCAACACAACAACCATTTACGTTACCCATGACCAAATCGAAGCGATGACCATGGCTAGCCGTATTGTTGTTATGAAAGATGGTTATATCCAACAAGTCGGTGCACCTAAAGAAATTTATGACTTCCCTAACAACATGTTCGTTGCGGGATTCATCGGTACACCTCCAATGAACTTCATCGAAGGCGTTGTCAACAACGACGGATGGTTCGTGACTGGTAACCAAAAACTAGAAGTACCTAAAGGCAAACTTGAAATCATCAAACAAAATTCATTCTACGGAAAACCAATCGTTTTAGGTATCCGTCCTGAAGACATTCATGACGATAAGTTAGTGTTTGAAACATTCCCTAACAGCATCCTTAAGATTGAAGTTGACGTGGCTGAATTGTTAGGTGCTGAAACCAACATTTATACCAACATCAATGGTAATAATGTGTGCGCAAGCGTAGACGCAAGAGCAGACATCCACATTGGTGATAAGATGGAATTGGCTTTAGACATGAACAAGTGCCATTTCTTCAACCCAGAAACTGAACAACGTTTAGTATTCGACCAAAACAAATAAGAGACCGCAAGGTCTCTTTTCTTTTATAAAACCATGCTATATATCCATCAAAACGCCACAGGTGCTGTCCTGTTTTTCGAAAAATATCAGACACAAACTGAAAAGCCACCGATTAGTATAATTAAACTTTTATGTCAAGAAATGTTGACGACTTATGAAGCCCGTTTACAACAAACTAAACAGCGATTCAAGGTAAATTCATTGGTTCCAATTTACATCAATTCAAACATATTGATGATCCCAACAGGTAGCCCTAGAAACTATGAAACCGTATGGGTGAATTACCTTAAAATCGCTTCAATTCAAAAATATGGAACCAAAACCGTGGTTCTTTTTACGAACTTACATGAAATTGAAGTTGATATGTCCTATACTCGATTCAAAGAAAAGATGAAATATTGTAAAATAATCTATGATTATATGGAGAATGTTCAAACTCAAATTTTCTGAGTGATGTGATAACATTTTCATTGGATATTTTCTAGTAAAACATGATAACTAGTGATATAATAATGTCGATTGATTACCATAACATTATTTTACGGAGGAAACTATGGGAAAAAAGACTGTAAGAGATATTAATGTCTCTGGAAAGAAAGTATTGATTCGCGTCGATTTTAACGTCCCAATGCAAGACGGCAAAATCACAGACGAAAACCGTATTGTGGAAGCATTACCTACCATCAAGTACGTCTTAGAAAAAGGCGGTAGAGCGATTTTATTCTCTCACCTTGGTAGAGTTAAGACTGCTGAAGACAAGAAAGATGCTACTTTAGCACCTGTGGCAGCACGTCTATCTGAATTATTGGCTAAGCCAGTGCAATTCGTTCCTGAAACCAGAGGTGCTGCATTAGAAGCAGCTATCAACGGTTTAAAAGATGGCGAAATCTTGATGTTTGAAAACACCCGTTTTGAAGACATCGAAGGCAACAAAGAATCGAAGAACAACCCTGAACTCGGCAAATACTGGGCATCTCTAGGCGATGTATTCGTCAATGATGCATTCGGTACTGCACACAGAGCGCACGCTTCAAACGCAGGGATCGCTGCAAACATCCAAGAAACGGTTGCAGGCTTCTTATTAGAAAAAGAAATTGAATTCATCGGTGGTGCCGTATCCAATCCTAAACGTCCTTTTGTCGCAGTATTGGGTGGTGCGAAAGTATCCGATAAAATTGAAGTCATCTCCAACCTATTGAAAGTGGCTGACAAAGTCATCATCGGTGGTGGTATGGCGTATACCTTCTTAAAAGCACAAGGTTATGAAGTTGGTACATCGATTTGTGAATTAGAAAAAGTTGCATTGGCTAAATCTTTATTAGAAGAAGCTCAAGGCAAAATCGTGTTACCAATCGATTTCGCTTATACTGAAAAATTTGAAAATGAACCTGCTAAACATGTCGGCCCAATCACCGACATTCAACCAAACGAAATGTCATTAGACATCGGACCTAAGTCCATCGAACTATTCGCATCTGTGTTAGCAACCGCTAAGACCGTTGTATGGAATGGACCAATGGGCGTATTTGAAATGTCCAATTATGCAAAAGGCACCATCGGTGTATGTGATGCCATCTCTAAATTACAAGACGCAATTACCATCGTTGGTGGTGGTGACTCTGCAGCAGCAGCCATTCAATTTGGTTACGCTTCGAAGTTCACACACATTTCAACCGGTGGTGGTGCATCTCTGGAATATCTAGAAGGCAAACTATTACCAGGTGTTGAAATCGTTGCAAACAAGTAAAATGGACATCGGTAGTAAACTTCGAGAATTACGTCTCGAAAATGGTTTGACGCAAGAAGAACTGGCAAACAGACTAGAGTTATCTAAAGGCTATATATCTCAGCTAGAACACAATTTGGCGTCCCCGTCCATGAATACGTTGTTTTCAATATTAGAAGTATTGGGTACAGATATTTCCGACTTTTTCAGCAATCAAATCGAAGAACAAGTGGTCTTTAAAAAGAGCGATTTCTTTGAAAAAGAGAATGCTGAATTAAAGCATAATGTTAGTTGGATTGTACCGAATGCGTTAAAATATGAAATGGAGCCAATCTTGATTGAGCTCTTACCCAATGGGAAGTCATTTATGGATGATCCTCATGCAGGGGAAGAATTTGGTTATGTCCTTGAGGGCGAAGTGACTTTGGTCGTCAATAAGAAGAAACACATCGTTAAAAGCGGTGAGACCTTCTATTATACAGCGAATAAAGAACACTACCTCATGAATCATACGAATAAAAAGGCGAAAGTGCTTTGGATTAGTACACCGCCGATGTTTTAGAAAGGTGATAATATATGGAAAAAGAAGTCATTGTTAAAAGCACGACTGGATTACATGCAAGTCTTGCAGTGAAAATCGTTCAAGCCGCTTCAAAATATGCTGTGAATATCGAACTACACTACAAGGATAAAGTGGTTGACCTTAAATCCATCCTAGGACTGATGTCTTTAGCGATCCCACAAGGTCAAAACGTGCGCATTGTCGCATCCGGCAAAAATGCTGAAGAAGCCATCAACGAAATCGCAGCAATCTTAGTGTAAGGAGATTCTATGAATAATTTACGTAGACCTGTCATTGCAGGTAACTGGAAAATGTATAAGACCAGAGATGAAGCACTCCAATTCATCTATGCGGTCAATCAAGAAGTACCCAACAGAGAAGTGGTTGAATCAGTCGTATGTGCCAACGATGTGTTTTTAAGAGACTTGGTTAAAAGACAAGGCGAAAATATCAAAATTGGCGCACAAAACATGCACTATGCTGAAAATGGTGCGTTTACTGGTGAAACCTCACCGCTCATGTTAGAAACCACAGGCGTTGAATACGTCATTATCGGTCACAGCGAACGTCGTGCGATGTTCAATGAATCCGATGAAACGGTTAACTTAAAAGTTCACGCCGCAATCAAGCATGAACTCACCCCGATCATTTGTGTGGGCGAATCTCTAGAAATTAGAGAAGCTGGCACCACAGATGCTGTGGTTAAGAACCAAGTCGTTAAAGCGTACCTCAACATCGATCGTCATCAAGCCCTCAAAACCATCGTGGCTTATGAACCGATTTGGGCGATTGGAACAGGTAAAACAGCGACCCCTGAACAAGCAGAAGAAACCATCAAAAATATCCGTGGCGTTTTAAAAGAACTCTATGGTGAAGATGTTTCAAGCCGAGTAAGAATCCTTTATGGTGGGTCTGTAAACACCAAGAATGTCGATAGTTTACTTGCTCAAGAAAACATCGATGGGGCTTTGGTTGGTGGTGCATCCCTAGATGCAGCTAGCTACTTAACCCTCGTGAACGCAGCGAAAAAATAATCTCAAATCAAGCGCTTATTTCAAATGAAATAGGCGTTTTATTTTTTCAATTGATTATAATAAAAAAGCGCGTATAATGAGTGTGGATACGTGCTTTTTTAGTCAGCTAGAGGGGTTACTTGTGAAAGCTATTTTCAATTTTATATATAAGGATAAAGTCTTTTTTATCGCTTTAATCGTCGCTTTGATTTCCATGATCTTTGTTCCAATCAACCCAGGATACATCGAATATATCAACATCGAAGTGTTGGTGGTGATGTTTTCCTTGATGATTTCTGTAGCGGGTATGACAGACCAACACTTCTTCACGATGATTGCTGTAAAGATGGTCAAACATTTAAAAGACATGCGTACCATCGCACTTGTGATTGTGATGGCTTCCTTCTTTTTAGGCATGCTGGTCACGAACGATGCCGTCTTATTAACCTTAGTGCCCTTCATGTTATTTGTCATGGGAAAGATTGGTCGAACCAAAGAATCGATCATCATTGTTATATTGATGACACTAGCAGCGAATCTTGGATCGGCTTTAACCCCAATGGGGGACCCTCAAAACATTTACCTCTATACCAATTATGATTTGCCATTCTGGGCTTTTATGCAAAGCACTGCAGTCATTACCATCACGGGATTTGTTCTATTATTAATCTCCATTTGGTTGATTTTTAAACAAGACCTAGTAACCCCTATTGTCGAAGATGTAAAGATCAAAGATTATCGAATCTACGTCTATTTCACCACATTCTTCATAGCGATATTTACCGTTTTGGGATTCATACCGGCTGAGATTGCGATTGTAATCGTCTTGATATTCAGCCTAATCTTTGGTCGACATCTATTAAAAAAAGTCGATTATCACTTATTGATGACCTTCTTCATGTTTTTCATCTTCACAGGCAATATTGGACAAATGGATGTCATTAAAACCTTCTTTGAGGCCATTCTCAATAATGAACACAGTGTATTCTTCACAGGTATTTTGACCAGTCAGTTCATTTCCAACGTACCAGCAGCTGTGTTACTGTCCACCTTTACACCAAGTGCCTATATGCTTAACCTCTTACAAGGGGTGAATATCGGGGCGATGGGGACACTCATTGGATCGCTAGCGAGCTTGATAACCTTTAAATTTGTCACGCGTTTATACCCGGAAAGATTCAAAGAATACCTCATCAAATACACCATCATCTGTATTATTTACATGACTGTCATTATATGCGTCGTCTATATACTTAAGTAAAATCACCTGATTTAGGTGATTTTTTTTCAAATATATATGATACAATTGAACCATATTCGGAGGTAACTCATGCGATACGTTAAACAGATTGGACTACTCATTGGAATTTTACTATTGATCATAGGTATTGGCTTTTTAATGAGCTTTTTATCTGAATTTTGGCTATTCATTGGACTTTCTACAGTGATTTTTTTCATCATACTCACAGTCATTGGTAATGTGATTGGTTTAATGAAAATCAAGAAAACCATGACCAAAGATTTAAAAAAACTCAAAGCTAAATACGATGAAACCAATTTAAAAGGGTTTGACTCTATTGAAGAAATCCATGAAATGATGAAGAAAAATCATCGATTAACCAAAACCTATCTATGGTTCATTATGAGTTTACTCATTTTATTTCCATCGGTACTGTTCTCAGTTGTTTTAAAGGGTGTGGATATTCAAGTATTTTTGGTTCTACTCATGATGATTTACGCCAACATGACGATATATTTATTTAAAAATGGTCAGAATTCATACGGCTACCCGCTAACAAAACAAGCATACCCGCGTTTATATGACCTTTTGGATAAAGCCAATCAAACCATGGGGGTCTCTAGTACAATCGTACTTTATGTTATTCCTGGTAATAACGCGACCATCGCTTATGGACGAGGTAAACACCATATTACCATTGGTTTGAACTTACTTCAAATGCTCAATGCAGAAGAACTCTTTACGATACTGCTCCACGAACTGGCACACCTGATCCATCAAGATTCACTGAAATCGAACCGTTGGTATCGTTCAATCGAGTTATTGGACAGATTATCCGGTGAAGGCGGGATGCAATTATTTAACCAATATTTATTTCAAGCGATGGCCATTTATTCACGATTCAAATTCGAAATGTATAAACAACTCAGTTCGAAATTCATTGAATTAAGAGCGGATGAGGCGTTAATCGATAAAGGCTACAACAAGACATATATCAGTGCAGGTTTAAAGATTGAGTACTTTGAAAACTATGCGCAAAGACCCTTGATTGAATCCAACCTAACAAAGACAGAAGAACCGACTGCCACACATTTTGAAGACGATTTTCGCGATTTCCTGGAGTATCTTTCCATACACAAAGGTGAAATCGATCAAAGAATTCCTAAAGAACTCATTCGTAAACGTCACACCCATCCGACATTGTTCCAACGCATGGAAAGGTTTGGTGTAGATACTTTTGAGATCGAACCGATGATCCCCTATGATGAAACCGAACTACAAGCGTTATTGAAGGTATTTGATGAAATGCCACCGGAAGGCAAGGATAACTACAAATACACCTATACGTATATCTATCAACCGGCAATCAAAACCATTGAGCGATATCAAGAAAATCCAATGACCGACAAAATGAGTTTATATCTTTATGTACTAGCGCTATACGATGTTGGTCATATAGACGCATTCATGAAAGCGTCTGCTACATTTATAGAACACTATGGCGGTACGGGCTATCTTCATTACATTCGCGGGTCATTTTTACTAAATGAATATCATGATCCCAAAGGCATTGAAGAGGTATATCAAGCCATTGATCTTTCCATCAAGTTTGTGTCTGAATTAGAAATCATTGGATACGCTGCCGTTCGTTTGGGTTTACAAGAGAAATTAGATGAGTTTAGGGTGAAGATGTTGGATTTGATTGAGCTTGCCTTTTCGAAGGGTTTATATACTACTAAACGACGAAAACTGGTGTCAATCACCCCATTTAGCTATGACGATACTGTGATGGATTTCATCAAAGATACCATTCAAGGCGAGAATTTAGCCTATTCAGCCTATTTATTTAAAGAAACCTACAATGATGGGTTCCAACAAAACCATTTACTTTTGACAGCTAACTTTGAGGACCAAGAGCGTTTCACATTGGGTATCCAAAAAGTGAAGATGGCATTATCGTTAGATAACGAAGTCTATAACTTAAGCACACATATGAGCAAGTATTACTACAACCAAATTCGATCAAAAGTCACGCCTTTCTACAACATAGAATAAAAAAAAGCATCCGATTTGGATGCTTTTTAAATTCAATTAGCGGTTGTAGAATTCAACGATTAGTTGTTCTTTAACGTCTGGTAGAATTTCATTTCTTTCTGGATATCTTACGAATGTACCTACTAAAGTAGCTTCATCGAACGATACGTAATCCTTGCGTAATACCATCTTTTCAAGGGCAGCCTTGATGACTGACAATCCTTTAGATGTTTCACGTAAAGATACTTTTTGTCCAGGAACTAAACGGTAAGATGGAATATCCACTTTGTTACCGTCAACTAAGAAATGACCGTGGTTAACTAATTGTCTAGCTTGTGCTCTGGTTGCTGCGTAACCTAAACGATAAACAACGTTATCTAATCTAGATTCGAGTAACTTCAAGAAGTTTTCACCGTGAATACCTGCGAGTTTTCTAGCTTCAACGAATGTCTTATGGAATTGCTTTTCAGAAACGCCGTAAGTAAATCTAACCTTTTGCTTTTCTTGAAGTTGTTGACCATATTCGCTGACTTTAGCTCTGCGTTGACCATGTTGGCCAGGTGCGTACGGGCGACGTTGTAATTCTTTTCCTGTTTCAGAAACGGAATAGTTTAAACGACGGGAAATTTTCCAAGATGGACCTGTGTAACGACTCATTATTTTTACCTCCTTATAGATTTGGTGGTAAAAATGCATGTTCAATATTAAGGTGATCTTCAAATCGTGTTCGCCTTAAAGCAGAAAGGTTACTAGCTACCCCAGTGGGAAGAGATCAGAATCTTAAATTGTTGTGCCTGCTTTTACCGACAAGTGATATTATATACAATTGCGTGGGTAATGTCAATTATATTTCATATAAATCGATGATGATCTCCGATAGCTTTTCAAAGAAGTGTTGGAGGTCTGAATCAAATCGATTTAAAACGGGGCTATCGATGTCCATTACACCAATGCCTTTCCCATGTTTAAACAGTGGAATAACCAACTCTGAATTTGAATTAGAGTCACAAGCAATGTGTCCGTCAAAATCATGAACATCTGGGACGTTGAGGATTTCTTTTTTTTCATAGGAAGTCCCACAAACCCCTTTGCCTAAATCGATTTCAACACAGGCAGGAAGCCCTTGAAATGGCCCTAGAATGAGTTTGTTTTGTTCATACAAGTAAAAACCCGCCCAGTTCAGATCAGGAACATAAGCCTTGATGAATGCACTCGCATTCGATAGTAAAGATACATTATTTTTTGTTTCCTTTAATAGCGCTTCAGCGCTTTGTAGTAATAGTTCCATCATCAATACTCCTTTATCTCAATAACACCATTATATCAAAATATATCGCGAGTTTATGGTAAAATGGTTTTTGGTGATGACATGTCGACATATGACAAAGTATTGATTCGCTTCGGCGATTTAATGTTAAAAGGAAAAAATCAAAAAATATTCAGAGAACGCGCCATCGCGCTTCTAAAACAAAACACGAAACACTTGAATGTAGCGCTTGAAAAACGTCATGACAGGCTTTTTTTGGTCATTCAAAATGAAGACTTGAATGCGATTGAACAAGCTTTAATGCATGTTACCGGGATTGGTTCATTCAGTTTTGTGAAAAGCTCCGAAAAAGACTATGACTCGATTGTTTTAAATGCCATTCAAGTCATTCAAAATGAAGTAAAAGCCAAGAAAACATTCAAAGTTGAAACCAAACGTACCGATAAGAGTCTCCCCCATACATCTCAAGAAATCACACAAATCTTGTCCAAAGGGATTTTGAAAGAAGTCCACGAATTGGTGACTGTCGATGTACGAAACCCTGAGGTTACTTTACACGTGGAAATCAATGAAACCGAAGCCCTCATCTATTTAGATTCTAAAAAAGGTTTAGGTGGTTTTCCCGTAGGCGTGGCAGGTAGAGGACTATTACTCATATCTGGGGGTATTGATTCCCCTGTGGCTGGATTCTTAGCCATGAAACAAGGGGTTGAAGTTGAGGGGATACATTTTGAATCTACCCCAATGACATCCATCGAATCGGCTCAAAAAGTCATTGAACTGGCGAAAAAGATGTCGGTTTATGCGTATCGTCAAGAATTCCGTTTACATATGGTACCGTTTTTTAAATTACACCAAGAAATCATTGCGAGAATATCGCCAAGCTATGTGATTACCGTGATGAGACGGATGTTCTTTAGGGTATCTGAAAAACTCGCACAAAAGAAACACGCATTGGTACTGATCACCGGAGAATCGATTGGACAAGTCGCCTCACAAACTTTAGATTCGATGCATACCATCGAAGCCGTAACCACTATACCCATCATCAGACCACTCGCAACCACCGATAAACAAGATATCATCAAACTGTCTAAACAAATCGACACTTATGACATCTCGATTATGCCATTTGAGGATTGTTGTACCATCTATACCCCGAGTGGTTCTTCAACCAAACCAAACATTAAAAAAGCGTTAATCAATGAGAAGTTTATGGTTGAATATGATAAAATAATAGATGAAATTGTTGCACAAACGAAGACATTTGTTATCACACCGAATAGTGATATTCGTTTGGAGCAACACGGATTCACCGTCACAGAAGCGTGGGAGGCCATGCATGATCACATCGAAGGACAATGATCAAATCAAACACATCCTCAAACTTCAAACCAAAAAACACCGTGATTTACATCATGCTTTTTTGATTTATGGTGAACATTCAGTAGAAGAAGCCATCAAACAAGGCTTTGAAATGGACATTTATACGTCTGACCCAACCCGTCAAGGCACCCTCATCAGCGAAACGTTGATGAAATCCCTGTCGTTAACAGATAGCCCACTCAATGTGATTGGGATTGTGAAGAAAAAAGAACCTAAACCCTTCTCGAATCATATATTGATGATGGATGATGTCCAAGACCCAGGCAATGTGGGGACGCTCATCCGTAGCGCAGTTGGCTTTGGTTTTGATACCATCATCGCCTCACCCAATACAGCCGATTTTTACAATGACAAAACCATTCGCGCCACCCAAGGCAACTTGTTCTACGCGAATTTGATTCGACAACCCTTAATCGAAACCATCAACATTTTGAAACAACAAGGCTACACCATTTTTACCACCGCTTTAGGCCAACAAGCATCTAGCATTCAGTCGGTAATTGTCCCTGAAAAATGTGTGCTTGTTCTAGGTAATGAAGGTGCAGGCGTCAGTAAAGAAGTCATGGCATTATCTAACCAATTGGTCTATATCCCAACCAAAAACATCGAATCCTTAAATGTCGCGATGGCAGGTTCAATCATCATGTATGAATGGCAGGTGTAATATATGAGTCTAACCGGTTATTTTGATCAAAAATTTCATTCAATCGATGCGCAGTTAGATTTGTATAATGAATTAGATATCAAACTACTATCGATGCGCTATTTCGATGAACAAACATTATTGAACGTGGATGTGAACGTCTTAAAATCCTTACCGATTCGATTGAAAAAAGACAAACTCAGCCTTCAAATCATCGATTCGATGTATCGATACCATCTATCCACCATCAACAAAAACGACTTAACGTTATTATTTCAAAATGCAGAAACACTGGGGACTAAATACTTAATCCTCACGTTACCGTCTTTGGATAGTTTTGACGTCCAACACGATTTATTGGTCGAACACATCAAATATTTGATGGATGAAACCAAGAAAAAACATTTCGAATTGGTTTTCGCCATCCCGTTGGGATACGCGGTTGGTCAAGTGGCTTATTTGATCAATGAAATCAAACAGATTAAATTTGTTTTTGACCCAGCCATCGTCCACCAATTGGGTTCTAGTGTGACGACCAGCTACCGCATACTTAAGAATAATACCCAAATCATCCGCATCTATGACATTGAAAAAGACGGTCAACCCTATTTATTGGGCTTTGGTGTCGCGAACATCATCGATGTCTTAAAAAAAGCGAATAGAGATAAATTCAAAGGTCTTTATTTGATGGACAACAACTTATTGGATTATATCGAGAATCGCCAAGAAGTCTACCAACAAAAGAAGTTTTTAGGGCTATTTTCCAAAAATAAAAAAGAAAAGATCCATTACCAACGCATGGATCAAAAATTACACATCACCCCAGATCAAGCATTGTCGATGACCGATATGCATAAAATCTTTATTACGGTGATTAAGAAAGTGATTGAATAAAGGCGACCCATCGCCTTTTTTTGATAAAAAAATAACGAGTTTCCTCGTTATTCATCTAAAACATCGTCGGGTTCAAACGCTTCAAATAAAGGTTTAGCACCGGGTATTTCTGGGTAGAGTTTGGTTGTAAACATGATGCCATCTAAATGGTCATACTCATGTTGGAATACAGTGGCTGGGTAACCTGTAAGGGAACCCCTCTTCAATTTAAATGCGTTCGATTCCACATCGTAAACAAACGCTTCAAACTTGATACTCAAGTGTCTTGGGGTAAGGCCTTCTGTAGGTCTATCAACCGATAGACACCCTTCACCACCATTTAAATACACCATTTCTTCGGATCTGTGGGTAATCTTTGGATTGACCACCATCATCGAATACAGTTTGCCATCGACATCATGGACATGCATCGCAAACATGCGTTTAGATACATTGATTTGTGGCGCTGCAATCCCCACACCTGGTCTTAAATTGTATTTTTTCGCAAGCTCATCGTCTTGTGAGTTGATCACATATTGAAACAATGAGAATACGGTTTGTTTGTCTTCATCGGAAATCGGCATCGCTACCTTATCCGCTACCCTCGTCAATGTAGGGTGCCCTTCACGGATGATATCTTTCATTAAAATCATTTCAAACACCTCATGTTAATTATAACATATTTACAAAATGTCGTGCTTGTTTTGACAAAAAAACCAAAAAAACGTATAGTATTTATGGGTGATGTTATGGACCGTATGGCCATCATTTTAAAAGCGTATGAAGTTGCAGATGAAATTAAATCAACCGATGCCTTCAAAGACTTATTATTTTATGGGAACTACATGCAAACCCATTTGAAAAATGAAATCGATGCTTATCAAAAAGCCATGGCAAAATTCACCGAAGTCCAAGCACTTGGGGGAACTTATCATCCCGATTTCAAAGAAACCATCGCTGTGTTGGGGGTTGCGAAAAGAGCGCTCTATGAACATGAAGCTGTCAAGAAATACTTAGCAGCTGAGAAAGTGATTCAAACGACTTTGGATACATTGTCGAGAGACTTAGGACAAACCATATCTTCCCATGTGAAGGTACCGAATGAACTGGGTTTATTTAAGGAGAATAGTTGTCATGTTGGTTAATCGTATATCTTATATCGTGTATTTTAAAAATAAAGAAGTCGTGAACAAAATAGAAGAACTAGATGTCAAAGTATTCTATGTGTCACAAAAATCAAAATACTGCACGATTTATTTAGACAAGAACAAAGAAAAAGAAGTTAGACAAGCGCTCGAAAAAATGAAGGGTGTTTCCAAATACGAACCTTCATTGCTTCAAGCACAAGACGTCAAATTTGAAGTGTAAAGGAAAAAGGCTTGACATTATCTTTTCAATCGGTATAATAGATATGGAAAGATAAAAAAGGAGTGAATTAACTATGGTAAAAATCAGATTACAACGTTACGGATCCAATAAAAACCCATTCTACCGTGTGGTAGCTACAGAAGCTACATCACCAAGAGATGGTCGTTTCCTAGAAATCATTGGTACATATAACCCTGTTAAGAATCCAGCAATTGTTGAAATTGACAAAGAAAAAGCAGCAAAATGGATTAATAACGGTGCTAAACCAACCGAAACCGTCAAAAACCTATTCAAAAAGTATTCCGTTTTAGAAAAATAACACCAAGGGGGCTCGAGGAACATGGCAATCAATTATGATGGACTGATCAAAAATATCGTTACGCCATTGGTGCTTCACCCTGAGGATGTACTTGTTAAAACACTTGCGGATGATGGGAGTGACCTTACAATCCAGGTTTTGGTCAATCAAGAAGACCTAGGCCGTGTCATTGGCAAGGGCGGTAAAATTGCCTCAGCCATTCGTACAATTGTTTATGCTGGTGCTTCTAAAGAAGGCAAGCACGTTAAAATTGACATTGACGCATTCTAAAGAAGAGATGAAAATCTCTTTTTTTTCACAAAAAAAGCATCCGAATCGGATGCTTTTGACTATTTTTCAGGGGTATAGAGGGTATAACTGCCCTTGCCTTTGGCCTTGGATTGATACATCGTTTTATCTCCAAGGTTTAGCAAGTTATGGTAACCCTTGTTTTCGTCTGTGATTTGAACGATACCAATCGAAGCACTGATACCAACCGTTCTCGCAACCACAGTTAAGGATTCAATATCATGAATGATTTTTTCTGCTCTGGTTTTAATCTGTTCTAAGCTGTGGTCGTAACAGTAAACGAAAAATTCATCCCCACCCAAACGATAGTACAACACATTGTATTCCCAAGTACCGATGAAATGGTTTGCGATATCAATCAAGAGTTGATCACCTGCTTGATGTCCAAACTGATCGTTCACATATTTGAAATCATCGATATCGAGATACATGACATAAGAATCCCGAGTGGATGTTAAGTGATTCATGTGTAATTTAAGGGTTTCTCTAGAAAACAATTTAGTGAGTGGGTCTTGATAGGTCTTTTGATAATGAATGATTTCAATCGGTGTTTTTTCATATATACGAACCACTTGAGCGAAGACAAAGTGCTTGTCTTTGATTTGATGACGTGTAAAGGACATATAAAGCCATAACGGTTCATACATGCGTTTGACCGGGATATATAAATAGAGTTCTTGGTCAAATGTATTAAACTTATCTCGTATGTTTTGGAGGAAACTGTGTCTACCTTCCACTTCGGCTAACAAGTTATTCTCATCAACATATGCAAATAGATCATTGACAGGGAAGTCAGTCCAATCGGGTAATGAAACGCTGGATAATTGTCCTGAAGTGACACGTGCCATCAACGGTTTTTCATCGATATCAATGACAAAAGATACCCGTTTGTTGGAAGAAAACGCGATATCGTTATAAAAATCTATGTTGTATTCAGTTTGTAACCATTGAATGATTTCTGTATTGACCATGGTTGATAATCTCCCATAACTACCAAACACATCATATCATAGAAGAAACCGATTACAATACCTTTCAGAGTGAAATTGCATTTTCAAGGGTTAAAACCTTATTGGAACCGTTTTCATTTTTCGGAAGCATTATAAAACATCGACTTTTTGAACCGGTTTGATATGATTTTTTTGTGATATAATAAAACAGGTGATAACATGGCATATGAAATCGGAAAAATTATCAACACCCACGGTATCAAGGGTGAACTCAAGGTCAAAACCAACAGCGATTTTGATCGTTTTAAAAAGAATAAAAAAATCTACACAACCATCAAGGAACAGCGCGTCGATTTGAAGATACTTACTGTTAGAGAAGCTTCTGATCATTTGATCATTTCTTTCGAAGGCTTTGATAACATCAATCAAGTATTGCACTTGAAAGGTGCGGTTTTATTCACAGATGAAAAACCAAAATTGAAAAAGGATGAATTTCACTACCAAGACTTGATTGGCAAATTGGTATTCAATCAATTGGATGTTTTTGTTGGTACTGTAACAGACATCATCGAAGTCCCCCAAGGTCATTTACTTCAAATTGAAAAAGACGATAAGAAGTCTTTGGTCCCATTCGTGAATGCATTCGTTAAAACAATCACAGAAGATAAGATTTTGATCGAAGAGATTGAGGGTCTATTATGAGAATTGACATCGTTACCATTTTTCCAGATATGTTGAAAGCCTGTTTGGATGAATCCATCATTCGCCGTGCAGTCGGTATCCAACTGGTTGAGATCAACATCATTGATTTGAGAGATTATAGTGTTTTAAAACACCGTAAAGTGGATGACACACCTTATGGTGGTGGGGCAGGCATGCTCATGCAGTTTCCACCATTCTATCACGCCATTCAAGCATTGAAAAAAGACAATTCAACCGTCATCATCACGAGTCCAAGAGGTCAAGTATTCAATCAAAAGACTGCAGAAAGATACGCCACTTTAGACCATTTAATTATATTGGCAGGTCACTATGAAGGCATCGATGAACGGGTGTATCACTTCATCGATGAAGAAGTATCCATGGGAGACTTTGTCCTCACGGGTGGTGAATTACCAGCCATGATGATCACGGACGCGGTGGTGCGATTATTGGATGATGTGATCAAGAAAGAATCCCATGAAAATGACTCTTTCTCGATGGGTTTATTAGAACACCCCCATTACACCAAACCTGCAACATATGAAGGCTATGAAGTCCCTGACGTTTTAAGAAATGGTAACCATCAGGAAATAGCCAAGTGGCGCCGTTATGAAGCGCTTAAACAAACGCTTCAAAAACGTCCAGATTTGTTAGAAAAAGCCACATTAACCAAAGATGATTTAAAGATGTTAGAAGCCATCAAAAACGAATTGAACAAAGATTCTAAATGAAATAAAGAATAAGTCGTAAAAAGACTTGCACAAGACATATATCTATGATATAATACGAAATGCCGTTAAACCGGTAAAGCACAGTGGTCCGCTAGAGAAACCTTTATGAACACTGGAAGATTAGGAGTGAGTACTATGGCAAGAGCAAAAGGTCAACAATTGATCCAAGAGCTTACGAGCGCATACATGAAGGAAGTTCCAACTTTCTATCCAGGTGATACTGTAAAAGTGTATGTCAAAATTAAAGAAGGTAACCGCGAACGTATCCAATTATTCGAAGGATTGGTCATCAAACGTCAAGGTGGCGGTATCAGTGAAACTTTCACAGTTCGTAAGATTTCCTATGGCGTCGGTGTAGAAAGAACATTCCCAGTGAATGCACCTACAATCGACAGATTAGAAGTTGCTAGAAGTGGTAAAGTAAGAAGAGCTAAGCTCCATTACATCAGAACATTATCCACTAAAGCTGCACGTATCAAAGAAAAGAGATCCGTCTAAGGAATTAAAACCAGTGAATGCTGGTTTTTTTCTTTTTAATGGCTTTACAACGCAAAATGAAAACAAATGTAAAAATTTTCATGAAATGCTTGAAAGCCTTTACACGACATGTTATAATAACATGTGTTATAAGGAGTTGAAATTATGAGCGTAAAAGTAACGATTTATGAAGTAGCCTTAGCTGCAAGAGTCTCATTAGCAACCGTATCAAGAGTATTAAACAACCCTGAAAAAGTCAAACCAGACACGAGAGAACGCGTCTTAAAAGTCATCAAAGAACTTGGCTATCGTCCAAATGCGATCGCTAGAGGTTTAGCGAGCCGTAAAACCACCACTGTGGGTGTTTTGGTCTCCCATATCACCAGAGCTTCAGTTGCAGAAATGTTGGGTGGTATTTCCGACATCGCGATGAAGTACAGTTATTCTATCAAGCTATTCTCAGCCCACGAAGATGTGAATATCATCGAACTCATCAACGACATCGTCGCTGAACAAGTCGATGGCGTCTTGATTTTAAATGATGAACTCGACGCATCCAGAATGAAGAAAGTCAAAGAACTATTCGATGAAAACGAAATCCCATTCGTTTTAGCGAATGTGGTCAACGATGATCGTTCTGTTCCTAGCGTTTCTATCGACTACGAAAAAGCAGGGTATGAAATTACCAAGCTAATGATTGAAATGGGTAAAAAAGACATTTACATGCTTTCTACCGTCAGAAAATATTCTGTCAACGATAAGAAAGAATTGGGATATACCAAAGCGATGCAAGAAGCGAATTTGATGCCACGTGTATTCAGAACCTCCGGGACGACCTCTGTTAACCGTCAACACTTCGCAAACTTCTTCGCCGATAAGATCATCGATGGTGCGATTGGTGTTCGTGACTCCATCGCTGTATCCTTCATGAATATTGCGAATGAATCTGGCCGTTCAGTGCCTGAAATGGTATCTGTCGCTGGCTTCCAAAATACGAAGTATGCGCTTTTATCCCGCCCAACCTTGACATCGATTGATATCCCAGTGTATGATATCGGTGCCGTAGCCATGAGATTATTAACCAAACTCATGAACAAAGAACAACTTGACTCGCTACAAGTCGTATTACCTCACTATATCGTGAGAAGAGAATCATTATAGGATTGTTGAAAAAAACGAAGTAGGCTTAAACTTTAGAACATAGAGACTTTGTGGTTGGTGAAAACAAAGCTGGGTTTAAACTGAATTACACTTTTGGAGATCCAACAACAGAAAGAGTGCTATGGGCAACCATAGAACTAAGGTGGTACCACGATTTTTATAGTCGTCCTTAGATTGATTTTTAAGGACGGCTTTTTATTTTATTTAAAGGAGAAGAACCATGACATTATTTGAAGAATTACAATGGCGCGGATTTGTCAAAGACGTATCCAATGAAGCCAAAGCGAAAGATTTATTAGACAACCAAAAAACAAAATTTTACTGTGGATTTGACCCAACTGGTCAAAGTTTAACCGTAGGCCATTTAGTCCAAATCGTCAGAATCATGTTGATTGCGAAATACGGACATACCCCAGTGGTTTTAATCGGTGGTGCAACAGGCCTCATCGGTGACCCAAGACAAACCAGTGAACGTAAATTACTGACCTTAGAAGAATCCCTTCAAAACGCAGAAAAAATCAAAGTTCAACTATCACACTTCCAAAAAGAAGCGATTTTCGTCAATAACTATGATTGGATTTCTAAAATCGATATGATTCAGTTCTTAAGAGACTACGGTAAGAACTTTAACATCAATTACATGTTATCCAAAGAAACCGTACAAGCGAGATTAGAAACCGGGATTTCATATACTGAATTTTCCTATATGCTCATCCAAGCCATTGACTGGCTCCATTTATACCAATCATTGGATTGCAAGATTCAATTCGGTGGGTCTGACCAATGGGGAAACATCACGACTGGTCTAGAACTCATCCGTAAAACCGTAGGCGATCAACACGACGCTGTCGCGATGTCATCACCATTATTATTAAAAGCAGATGGCACCAAATTTGGTAAGAGTGAATCCGGTGCATTGTGGTTAGATGAAACCTTAACCAGTGCGTATGAACTCTATCAATATTTCTTAAATACCGCAGATGACGATGTCTTAACATACTTTAAGATGTTAACCTTACTATCCAAGGAAGAGATTGAATCGTTGGTTGCTGCGTCACAACTCGAACCTGAAAAACGCATCGCCCAAAAACGATTGGCTGCGGAAGTGGTCGAACTCGTTCATGGTAAAGAAAAACTCAACAGCGCACTCAACGTCACTGAATCCTTGTTCTCAGGTGAATTCTCTAAGTTATCATTAAATGAACTCATCATGGCGAAAAAAGGGTTAGAATCTGTCTCAGTTACAGGTGAAATCAACGTCTTAGATGCTTTGGTTGAAACTAAATTAGCGTCTTCCAAACGTGAAGCTAGAGAGTTCGTAAAAAGCGGTGCAGTCGTCGTAAACGAAGTGAAAATCAATGACTTTGAAGTTCAAATCAATAAGTCGAATGCATACTTTGAAAAGTATGTTATTATAAAAAGAGGAAAGAAGAAGTTTGCATTAGTGGAACTCATCTAGGGAGGGTCTATGGATATCATTCTTTATAACCCATTATCACGTAATGGTAAAAGCCAAGGCATTGTCGATGAACTGGTTGTAAAACTCCAATCGGAAGGTCGAGAAACCGCTGTTCACAGCATCCTCGAAATCCCTTCGGTGGCGAATTTCATCCAGAGTGTTGAAAAGGAAGACCGCGTCATCATTTTGGGTGGCGATGGCACTTTACACCATTTGGTCAACTCCATTCGTGGGTATGATATCACCCAACCCATCTATGTCTTAAAAGCGGGTACTGGTAATGACTTCATTAGAAGCATCCCTTCTAAGGAACACCTCATTCAAATCAATGATTATATCCAGGATTTACCAAAAGTCACGGTCAATGGGGAAGAATCGCTTTTCCTAAATGGTACTGGGATTGGTGTGGATGCGTATGTGTGTCATTTGGTCAACACATCGACTAAAAAGAAATCGGCAGCGAACTATTTCAAAAATGCCCTTAAAGCATTCTTAACCTATAAGCCTTCTGACGCAACCGTAACCATCGATGGGGTCACCAAAACCTACAAAAAGGTATGGTTCATCCTCGCAGCGAATTCGGTATACATGGGTGGTGGCATGAAATTCTCCCCAAGTTCTGTTCGCGGCGATGATTTATTGGAGTTTTTAATCATTCACCGTGTCCCTCGATTTGTATTATTCCTCATATTTCCAACCATTTATTTTGGTAAACACGTGTGGTTTAAACGTTGGGTAACCATCATACAGGGTAAAACCATGGATGTCTCATACGGCAAGGTTTCATTTCTTCAAAAAGACGGTGAATCGGTCAATCACGTACAATCCATGCACATTCAAAGATAAATAAAAGATGCCTAGTCTTCACAAGACCCATAGGCATCTTTTTTCTATACTAAAATTGTGTTATTATATAAATATCTCAAACGGTGAAAACGATGAAGGCACTCAGTAGATTACAACTGAATATGCTTCACGCATCACAACAATACACCCACTATCCAACACAGATTGGGTGTTTTTTAGATATATCAAAGATCGATTGCGATGTCAAAACCATCGAATCCTTTTTTCACACCATCGATGAACTCAACCAAACCGTGGATACGACCCATCCTAACCCTGTTTGGGTACCATCAGAAACAAAACCTACATTGACATATATCCATGCATCGGACACACAATCCTATTTAGAAACACCATTTCAATCCAATCAACCTTGGTATCGTTTCGCCATTGAAATCGAAACAAAGCGGTTGGTGTTTGTCGCGAGTCATGTATTGGTCGATGGTACTTCGATACAGTTGCTGATGAAAGGTCTTTACCACATTTTACAAAACAAACTGGTTGAGCCATTCATGAAACCATTAGAAGAAGCTCAAATACCATTGGAGGCACAACAGTACTACGAGTCCAAAGTATCTTGTATAAAACCAACATTCATTAAGCCGTATCACCCAACCTCAGGGGTCCATCCAGCGAAAAGAAGATCATTTATTTTAAATTCGATAATCCATCATCAATTGAACGATATCCAACCCATCGCTTTATGGATTGAAGCTGCTTTGGCATTATACATCCAATATCTAAACCCGCAGAAACCCATCCGTTATGGCAAGGTTTTAAGTCAAAGACGCAGTCAAGAGAAAACCGCGATTGGACTATTCTCACAAGCTTATCCAGTACATTTGAATCCATCGGAATTTCTCACCATAGAGGCTTTTCTAAACCATATCGATATCACTCAAAAAGCGATGTTAAGACGTCGTTTCATCGATTTTGAAGCGTTGTTGGTAAACGCTAAAACCCATCATCAAACGGCTCAATTGTTTGATATGACCTTCATCAATCAAAACCTGAATTACGAAGAAGATATACCGATTGAACCCTTGTTTTATCCTTATTTGGATCAAGCTTTGGTCATCAATGTCTTGACAGGTAATGAAGTCAAACTCTATTTTGATTATCAGATGGATGTTTACTCAGACATCATGATTGAACGGCTATATAAGCGTATCGAATACCTTCTCGAACAAATGACTTCAACCCATGTGTTGGCTGAAATTTCTATGTTATTGCCTGAAGAACTACCGAACTTGGTCACTAAGAAAG
>NZ_JAOVQM010000011.1 GCF_025742995.1 Paracholeplasma manati
TAGGTATACTAGTTTTTACGAACTCAAGGTTCAAATTTTTTAACTACGCCTTCGCCTTCATTTTACTACCATTCATATAAATATAAAAGACTAAGAGATGTCTCCTAGTCTTAGTATACGAAAAACAAGCGTTGTCTGCTTGTTCTATCTTTCGCAATAATCGCCTTCACACAATGGGGCGTGTGATGTATGAAACTGTTGTTTTTGTTCTTCATGATATATTTGATTCAACATTTGCAAGAAATAGCCTGAATCTTGAGCTCCAGATACTCCATAAGCTCGATTGATCACAAAGAAAGGCACACCTTGAACACCAATGTCTTTAGCTTCTTGAATATCTTCTTTGACAGCATCCTCAAATTGATTGCTGCATAAGACCAATTCTACTGTCTGACCATCCAAACCCAACGCTTCTGATAATTCTAAGAGTGTTTGGGTATCCGAAAGGTTTTTACCGTCTGTAAAATAGGCTTTCATCAAGTGTTCTGTCATGATTACCCCTTTACCGATGGTTTGTGCGTATTTTTGTAACCGATGAGCATCCCTAGTATTGGTCATTTGCATGTGGTCATAATCAAAGGTTAAACCCACCGTTTTTGCACTTTCGGATATCAAGCCAAAGCGCTGTTTAACTTGTTCGATGGTTAGTTGATGTCTTTTCGAAAATTGTTCATAAGCTGAGCCTATCAACGTTTTAGGTGCATTCGGATTCAATTGATAGGACTTATAGATAACCTCGACACTGTCTTTGTATTTAAACTGTTGAAGTGCTGATTCAAAACGCTTTTTTCCTATGTAACAAAAGGGACAAGCGAAGTCTGACCAGATTTCAATTTTCATTAAAAATCTCTCCTTTAGATGATGTGATTATAACAGAGTTATCGGTCGGTTTCATGTGAATTGCTTATTTATAAAACAGTTTAAAAATAAAAAAATCGGTCAATCGACCGATTAATCTATTCAAACAGTTTTTTATACTCACCATACCCGGCTGCTTCTAGTTCATCCACTGGGATAAAACGTAACGATGCCGAGTTGATACAATACCTTAAGCCGCCCAACGCTCTTGGACCATCATTAAATACGTGGCCTAAATGGCTATCAGCTTCACTCGAACGGATTTCAATACGAAACATGCCGTGTGAGTAGTCCTTCTTTTCAACGACCAGTTTTGGGTCTAAAGGTTTGGTAAAACTTGGCCAACCACACCCGGAATCAAACTTATCTAGTGATGTAAATAACGGCGTGCCATCAACAATATCGACATAAAGTCCTGGTTTTTTATTGGCCCAGAATTCATTGTGAAATGCCGGTTCAGTCGCGCTTTCTTGAGTGACTCTATATTGAATTTCCGATAAATGCTTTAAGTCTTTTGGTTTCATCTTAACACCTCAAGGCTATTGTATCAAACACGCATTAAAATTCAAAATCGGATGCAATCCTTTCAGGTGGTATCCACTGGCCATCCTTGACAACAAAGGGATGAATGGATACAATCGCTGCCCGATTGATTGGACCATAAATATGGGGATAAAATAGTTGATTGTTGTTTTTGTCTTCGTATTTTACGACGCTGTCGAGTTTCGTTTCATCGATTAAGATGATTGCTAAATCGGTTTTATCGATCAGTTTTGGTAAAACACGATGAAATAGTTCAGGCGTCGATGCGTGAATAAATGGGTTATTTTCTAGTAATGAAATACCTAAAGGTTGTTCATCAATCAAGGCCATCGGCATATTGACGATGATCATACATTCACCCAATAAGCACTGCCATCGGGTTTTCGAGAGATCAAACCTAAATCGACCAAATAACGTCTGATCATCACAAAGTCATCATACACAGGTTTGAGCACTTCATTGATTTCTTTTTCTGTATAGACTTTTTCAGGGTCTAATACTTTAACGATGAATAGACAAACCCCATGTTGTTTCTTTTGTTTTGAAGGGAACTGTTTTAAAACGAGTTCATCCCCTTTTTCAAAGTATTGATCGTAGATATCTTTGAGTTCTAATTCTGTGAGTATTTGCATAAGAACACTTCCTTCTCATTTATTATAATCCCAAAAAAGAAAAATGAAACTGGCGATTGCCAATTTCACTTCTTTTCTAGTTTACAAGTGTTGATGCCAAATAGGGTGTATAAACCGCAGAAACTGAATAGCGCTGTGAGTGTTAACACCAAAGCGAATACAAATAGTGCGATCGATAACCACAAGATTTGGTTTAAGAGTAATACGCCTACGACGACGAGTAAAGCGGATAATACATAACGAATCAACTTGTCGGTAGACCCAACGTTCTTTTGAAATTTCATCTTGATTACCTCCATGCTTTTATTGTAATCCGATGAAACTAAAAAACCTATGATAATGCTTTGAAATCCTGTTTTAGCTTTTTAGGCACTTTTGTAAATAACACTAAAGGCAGTATCAAAACAAATGAAACCAGTACAAACCAAAATTCAAATCGGATCGCATTATCTTCGAATAGGATGCCTTTAAGGAAATTCATAACAGCGAAGAATAAAAAACCACAAAGCATCACATTCACAATTTTATGCATTTTTAAGACAAATCGACTATGTCTTTCATCTAAATATAGAAAATATTGAGGGGTTGCTATGGCGTAAACGACCATCGGAATCATCATTACCACGAGTACGACAATGATGATTAGGCGAATAATCATTACCGAAACAAAAATGGTCACATCATCTATACCCATCAAGATCTCCAGGGGAAAAAATAATATCAGTACTAAACCAAGCCAAGCTAAAACCAACACAAGCGTTAACAAAGCACTTAATAAACCCAACATAAAACTGGTTTTTTTGCTCATAATGACTCCATTAACTGACCATATCGTCAACTGGATTTGTCTTGTACCTTTCGATAAATCAATCCACTCATCACAAACATGCTGATAACCACCATGATCCAAAGTACATGTTCAAAAATAGACCAACACATGAGCGCTCTTAATGGTTCAATCGATAGGTACATGACGCTGATGAAGCTACATGCCAATAGATAGCTTAAATGGATGATGTGCCATTGGGTCAACGTATGATGTAACAGATTATGTCGTTTATGCTTCCATAATTTCCATAAAAACAACCCGTTTGCGACAACTTTTGTCATCATCCAAAGGATGGCAATGCCTTGAAAGAAAATAATGAATAATACGAAAAGAAGGGGATATATTTCTAATTCACTTTGATAAAAGCTCGACATGGACGAAACCATCGAATACATTAATATTATTAACAAAATGGTTTGAATCAAGGTTATGATGCCGATATCCACATGTTTTCTCATCTTTATCCAATACCTCTGTTGGATGTTTTTTGGCTAGGTACTTTGACGAATAACAATATGAGTATGAGTGGCAACGCTAATAAAGAAATATTAAACCACTCGATAGAAATCGATGAAGGATCGCTTAGGTAACTTCTGATCAGGATGAATGCGATAAGTCCGACCAGTGCGAGTGGAATGGCAGATAAGTATTTAACCAAGTAGATATACGACGCTTTGTGTCTGTCATAATAATATAAAAAGTAATGTGGTATACCAATGGCGTATAGTACAGTGTATCCCACTGAAATACCCCAAAATATCCATCCAAAAAACCATAACAAGACAATCCCAACATAACCTGTTGGACTTGAATCTATGCTTTGAATGGCAGTGGATAACCAGCGAAAGGTATATACCAATACAACGATCATCGCTACCCAAACGGTGATAGCCAAAATCCCCATAATCAAACTTGTGGACTTCTTCATGTCAATCCTCCTATAATTCGATGATTTGATACCCAGCAGCCTTTTCTAAACGGTTCATCAGTGCGTAGCCCAAATCATCGGTACTTAAATGATGTATGAAAATATAATCAACAGCCCATAAATCCATGTCACGCAGTGCGGCGAACAAATTATGTGCCATTTCTTTTTGATCATGAACGGAGCCTAATGCACGGACTGGCACATCAAACAGCGTGACATATTCGGATTCACATATAACAGCGTAGGTTTGATTAGGATGGTTTAAATGATGAGAACGCACATAATCTCTCATCGCTTCGATATCACCTTTTAAGATGGTGACATCCCCTTTTGGTTTGTAATGCGTATATTTCATGCCAGGGGATTTAACATTGCCTGTTGGCTTGGTATCCGATAAATCATAAATGGGCATATTTAAGGCCGATTCAATCATCTTTTTGGTGATGAACCCAGGTCTCAAAATGGTTGGGATTTCAGACGTCATATCGATGACAGTAGATTCCAAACCAATTTCCGAAGGACCACCATCAATGATGATATCGACACGGCCATTGAAATCGTCAAATACATGTTGAAACAAGGTTGAACTCGGTTTACCAGAAATATTGGCTGAAGGCGCTGCGATGGGTACACCAGCCAAATCAATCACTTGTCTTGCGATTGGATTACTGGGTAAACGAATCGCTACTGTCGATAATCCACCTGTGGTTTCTAATGGAATTCGTTCATTCTTTTCAAAGATTAAGGTCAATGGACCTGGCCAAAAAGCAGCCATTAAAGTTTCTGCTGTTTCACTCACAAAACGGACATATTGATACACATCTTCTTTGTTTGATATATGTACAATTAAAGGGTTGTCAGATGGTCTCCCTTTGGCTTGATAAATGCGTTTGGATGCTTGCGGGTCTAAGGCATTCGCGCCAATCCCATAAACCGTTTCGGTCGGAAAAATCACCAAGTGTCCCGATTGGATGGTTTCATGTATTTTTTGTTGATTTTCGATTAAATTTAAGTCGGCACCAGACCAACATAAGGTTTGTTTCAAATGAGTCACTTCTCTTTCATGGGTATTATACCAAAAACAACGCTTTTTGTCTTTACGATTTGTGTGACAGTGTTGTGACAATTTTATCAATAATTATTGTTTATCTTAATTGCAGATGTTAAAATATAGACAATAGATTTAATGGAGGTATTTTTATGCAACCCAATGGAAGTTTAGGTCAAGGACCCGATTTAAATCGTCAAGCAGCTCAAGCAACATTCGTAAAAAAACCATCTCAACAAGACAAAAAACGTCATTTTCATGTATCTGATTTCAAGTTTTATGTCACTTTAATTCTCTTCATTGGTTTAGTAGGGTTATTAATTTGGTTTGCGCTATCCTAAGAAAAAAAGTTCACCGCAGTGAACTTTTTATTTTCTGGATTGTGCATATGCTTCAAATTCAATGATGAATTGTTTCACACGATTTTTAACTTCATCACGAATACGTAATAATTCTGGTAAGATCGTATCAAAATCGCCTTTTAATGCCGATGGGTCTTCAATGTTCCAATGGAATGTTTTTAATGACCCTGGAAAATATGGACAACGTTGACCGGATGCTTCGTCACATACCGTGACAACGAAGGTATATCTAGTCCCCTTTTTCAACATATCAAAGGTGGATTTGGTCAAGTTTTTAGAAATGTCAATGCCATCTAATGCCATGGCTTTTACAACATTTGGGTTGAGCTTTCCTGGTTCTAAGCCAGCACTTTCAGCTCTAAATAACCCTTTGCCATAGGCATTTAAATAGGCTTCTGCCATTTGACTTCGTGCCGAATTGTGGATACAAACAAATAGTACGTCAATCATGTATTCATTCCCCTTTATATTGATGTCTATCTATATTATAACGGAACAGACTTAAAATGACTTTCTTAACACGTTCGTTTTACATACTTTTTACAAAACAATGCATCCTCTAAACCCACGGTCTTTATAATAGGATTGGACCCCATTGTGGTAAAAGAAGGTGTGTTTATAGCGTTTATCACCAAATAAAGCCCCATCCAAATCACGGATGGCTTTTGGTGTTAGTAACCATGAGGATGTTTTCGTATCAAAATCCTCTAAGGTTTGTAAAAAAGCATATTGGGTTTCATTCAAAACCTCGATACCCATGTTTTTCGCCATGTTTAAGGCAGAATCAGCGGGTTTAAACTCTTTTCTCGCATCCAGTGCTGCTTGGTCGTAACAAAGGCTTCTACGTCCAGTAGGTGATTCTTTGGAACAATCGACAAAAACAATGTCTGAACTGGATGGGTCAAATACCACCACATCGGGTTCTCCACCGGATAACTCCATTTGATCGATACTCGATAAAGCTGAACTGTTTTCTAAGAGTGCTTTTTCGACCACTTCCCATGGTTTATTTGGGTGTCTGTGGGCATTTTTTAAAAATCGTTGTTTGAGTATGCTTAATAATTCGTTTTTTCGGGTTTCTGTGACTTTTTGCATGTATTTCACATCCTTTTAATTTAATTATAATTCATAACTAGATTTTCGCGGGGGTAGATGCTTATATCAAAAACCCAGCTAAAATTGCTGCAAAAACAATCAAAGGTGCAGGTACTTTTCTCGTTAACAACAAAACAACCGTTAAAATCAATACAACGATATTTTCAATACTAAACCCAGACGATTGCATCAAAATGAATGCTGCAATCGCGATGAGACCGCCAGCGACGGCTGTGATACCAGAGAGGGCTAATCGAATGCCTTTGATGGTACGGATTTTGGACCAAACAGGATAAACAAAGAAAATGAGTAAGATACCTGGTAAGAAAATCCCAACACCAGCGGCTAGTCCAGATAATATTTGAACGACTGGCCCTAAATCTCTAGAAGCCATCCCACCCGCATACGCACTGAATGAAAACATCGGTCCAGGAATCCCTTGAACAATGCCAAATCCAGTTAAAAATTGATCTGCTGTCATGTAGCGATATCCCTCAACCAAATCATTAAACATGTAAGGGATGACCACTTGACCACCACCGATGACCAAATAGCCATAACGATAGAAACTTTGGAATATATATAAGATACGATTATCTAAAACCATATTGAGCAATACAGACCCAATCGCAATCACGGCAAACGTGATTAAATAGCGATAGGGTGGGTTAATCTTCACATGATGCCACAAATCTTTTTCTTTAGATGCTAATGTCGTGGTGATGCCACCAAGGACTAAAACCAATGGGAATACCCACGCATTTCTAAAGAAATATGTGATCACCATCGCTAGTAAAAATAATAACAACGTGAGTTTGTTTTTAATGACTTTTTTACCGATTCGATAGGAAGCTACGACAATAAAACCTACCGCCATCGGACCAATAAACCTTAAACCCGACGCATCCACACGATTTTCAGATAAAAACTGGTACATAAAAGATAACCCAGTCATGAATAAAATAGCAGGCAATCCCCAAACCAGCATCGTCAATAAAGCCAACACTGGTCCACCCATTTTGTATCCAATGGAGACGATGGTTTGTGTACTGCTTGGGCCAGGTAAAATACCGGTTAAAGCGATGAGTTCTACCAGTTCATCTTCTGATAGATATTGCTTTTTGATCACCATTTGATCGGTAAAAACCCCATAATGGGCTTCAGGTCCACCATAAGCACCTAAAGAACAAATTAAAACATCTTTTAAAAATGTGCTCCACTTAACTGGTTGCATGCGTATTCCCACCTTTCTGTTGATAAATCATCAAAGTAATGAATGCTAAAACTTCAAATGTACTGGAAAAAATCACCAATAACAATAGATTGACATCATAGAGATACCCAATCATGAGTGACCCTAAAAACCAAGCCAATCCAAATACGGTATAAAATATCCCATAGGCTGTCGCGCGTTTGTCTTTGGATACCAAACTCGCGATGACGGCTTTTAGTACCGATTCTTGGGCACCCATCGCGATACCCCATAAAACGATACCAATTACGATGCCTAAAACACCATCTACTAAAAAGAATACAGGTGCGATTAAACTACCAAAAATGACTGAAATCATCAACGAGATGATGCCTTTTTTATCAAAGTAATACCCGAAGAACACCGCAGCAATCGCGTCAATACCCATCGCTAAAGAATAAAGTAATGGAATATAAATAGGTTGAATTTGTGCGGTTTTGTTCAAATGAAATGCCAAAATTGGATAATCAATGAATCCAATCGCGATGAACATCACAGCGACCAAATACAAATAAAAGTAGGGGTTACTTTTAAACCCTTTAGAAACTTTCTTAACTTCCATTTGATCTGGGTTTGGGTATTTAAATCGTGCAACGATAATGATGACAATGGTTAATATCGCGAAGATACCGAGTAACCCAAAAGCCATTTGATACCCATTTAAGTCAGAACCAGCATTCAAACCCAACACTGTAAAAACAAACAAAGGTCCTAAAAACGCCCCCAATTGATCCATCGCCTCTTGGAGAGCGAACGCTTTACCAACCCCAATGTCTTGGGTTGTAAAAGAAGTGAGTGCACTCTTAGCGGGGGCTCGAATACCTTTACCCACACGTTCTAATAAAATCAAAATGATCGCGATGAACCAAACCTCTTGGGTAACAAACATCAATAATGGAATCACCAACAAATTGATTGAATAACCTAAAATCATCATTGTCCAATATTTCTTGGTTCGATCGGCGATGATCCCCGTCACTATTCTTAAGGCTTGACCAATGAATTCACCCAAACCTGATACGAAAGATACGACCAGCGCTGATGCGCCTAATAAAGCCAAATAAGGCCCATAGATGCTTCTCGCACCTTCATGAGTGAAGTCTGATAACATCGCGATGATGCCGATCAGTAACAAAAACAGTAACGCTTGTTTTTTACGATTCTCGGTTTTCATAAAATACCTCTTTAGACAATTCTCTCGCCCGTTGTTTTAATTCTTTTAATACTTCTAATCCCAATGATGTAATGGTGTAATATTTTCGAATTTTGCCATGCTCTAATTTTTCTGTCATGGTTAATAAATGCTCTTTGGTTAAGTCTCTAAGCATTGGATAAATATGTGAGGGTCCCACATGGTACCCATGGTGATTGAGTTCTTCAATCATCCATACACCATAAATAGGCTCTTTGGATGCGTGATATAAAATATGCACATTGAGAAACCCTAAATATAATTTTTTCATAAACCGTTGATCCATGAACATCACCTCAAAATCTGATATCAAAATCTGATATCAATAATATTCTATCACAAAGTTTTCAACAAAAACAAAAAAAATACCTACAACTGGGTAGGTATTTTGTCTTTAAGTTTATGCTTCGTTGATGATGTGTTTGAATAATCGCTTCAAGTCATCCTCATTTAAGAATGGGTAAAGTGCATCCAATTGGGATTCTGACAGGTTCCCAGCGATGTATTCATCGACAACAAATGATAAGTCATCTTCATCGACAAATGGAGCAATCACCATCGGATTGAGTTTTGGGTGTCCCCCTTGCATGGCTTTTTTAAACAAGGCTTTGATGTCTTCTTCTTCTAAGAAAGGCAACATCACAGCGATATCTATGCCCAATAAACCTTGTTCATCGGCTAAAATCTTTTGAACGAGTTCATGGATGGTTTCTTCATCCATAAATGGTAACATTTGAACCAATTTATGCAGTTTATTTCGACTTTTGGGTTCTTCGTGTTTTGGTTCATCTTTGTGTGATTCAAATGACGCCATGAATTCGGCTTTTTCTGCTTCATCGGTAAATACTAAGGGTTCTTGATTCAAATACGCTTTTCGCGCATCTTCTTTGGATAGTTGGACATGGATGTCTTGTCCATCCACTTGGATTTTCTTTAAAATCATTAGATAATGCCTCCTCTTTTAATGGTATTGAATAAATACTTATGTTCGCTTTGTGTTAAGCGAACTGCTAGATCTCGTAGATTGCAATCCAGTTTGTCTTCTTTGATTGCTTTTAGGATTTTCATCCTTTCTAAGGGTGAAAACTGGTAAAACACATCAGGTATGTTCACGTTGATTTCTCCTTTGATGATTCGGTTGATGATATATAGTCGACTGTGGTTTTTAAATAGATTGTGTTCGTCTTCAATCGTGGTGGTTTCATTCAAACAAAGGAGATTCTCGACATTCGTTTGAAATAACTGACATAAATCGGTTAAGAGTTCGATTGAAGGTAAACTGGTCCCATTTTCCCATTTAGATAAGGCTTGACGTGTGATGTTCAATCGATTGGCCAGATCGTCTTGAGTCAGTTGTAAGTCTTTTCGATATTGGGCAATTTTAAGTCCGACTTTCATGGTATCTATCATGGTTTCTTTACCTCCCACACCTATATTGTATAAGCCTTCATACGAATTGTCACGCAACGCTTGGTTGCAAAAGAAAAAAACCCATCATTTGGGTTTATCTATTCTTAAGTCTTCTAATTTCTTCTTCTAAAGCTTCAATTCTCGCATCTTTTCTGCTTTCACGGTTTTTATCCGATTTGTATACATAATAATTCCATATTGAAACCAGAAACATGAAACCGCCAATGCTGAACCCTGCCATCGGTCCGCTTATTGGTAATCCAAAATTAATATCATAGAAAATCCCAACAAAAACCACAACCACCGATAAAATCGCTAATAACACTGCATTGAATTAATAATCACCTCTTGCGCGCATGTACACCTCCTATCGATTTAATATATTCGACCAGATCAAGGTCATTGGTCAGTGTAAAAATACCTTGTTCATCTTCATAAACATCGGTATACATCCCATTAATGAGGGTAACCATTCGATCCCCATAAGGTTCTGGATGGTCATGATAGTCTTTAATGACTGAGACTGGAATATATAATTTAACCACATCATCGGTATATCTATAAGGCATGTGAACCTCCATTAGGTTGATTCAATAAGGATTCTATTTTGTTTTTTAATACGGCGTAATCTCCTGGATTAAAGATCGTCGTATCATAGTTAATGATTTTTCCTAATGCATCTTCCAAACGATGTTCTTTTAAAGAAGCTTCGAATGTTTCGTAGGATAACAACCCTGTGGATGTATGGGCGATGTGACGCGTATGTTGTCTTTGAACATAGCGGTCATACAATACCTTTGGATTTCCATATAAAAATATCGTAATGATTTCTTGTTTTGAAAACCCCGATTTATTCAAAATATCTTTCAGTTCATGGGCTTTAAAATTGGCTTCGATGATGATGTTTTGACCAGCGAGTTTCGCTTGGTGGGATATTTCGATCATGGCTTGAACGGTTGCGACCGAAAGCTTTTTGTTTTCTTCTCGATTTTGAAAACCGATGTGGTCAACAAGCACCGCTTTAAGATCGTCTTTATTTAAACATAAAATACCCAAGTCTTTGGATATTTGTTTGGATAAAGTGGTTTTAAGGGTTGCGAGACCACCTGTAAAAACAATCAATTTAGCCATGTAAACCCCCTACATACTATAAGCGATGGCTAGTACAATCGCGTAGATTAAAGCGTAATATGTATAATTTGGCATTTTAAGACGTCTAATAAAAATGATGGCGTGAAAAGCGAAAACAATGATCCAAAAATAACCAGTCCAAGGACGTCCATAAAAAGACAAATACAGTGCGATGACCATCATTGAAACCACAGGAACCATACAGATGGCTTTGATCAAGTGATTATCATACATCAGTGATGTACCGATATAGATTACCAATAAGACCAATGCACTCACCAATCTTAATGAATCTGCTGGAAAATCTTGTGGGTCATTGGGATAATACATGCCTTCAATACCTAAGTATACGCCTACATAAATCAGCCAACTGACAACGACCAAAATAAAACCAACACCTGTTATCCATGCATAAGGCATCCATGGTCTGTTCATGATATTCACCTTCTCGTGTACATCTTATTACGTTCATTATAAACCTAATTATTTAAAACGCATTCGCTATTTAGAATTATTGTCACTATTTTGCTTTTTTTGAGTGATTTTATAGGGTTTACCTTGTGAATCATAGGTGATCCATTCACCCACCATTTGACCATTTGAAAAATAGCCTGATCGCTTGATGGTACCATCTGTACGGTACCATTCCCAATAACCATCGGGTTGGTCATTGACCATCTTACCTTTGGACCAAACCGTATTGGTCTTATCGTGGTATTTGATGGTAAAGTTATCAATGATTCCAATCCGTTTTTCTTTGAGTTTTTGAGGCATTTTGATATCACAATTTGGTTTCATGAAGGCCTCCTATAAACTATAAATCAGTATGCTACAAACTAAAACAATGAAAGCGATGGGTGCCCATAAGTTGCGTTCCTTATGACTTTTGGTCACTAAATTCATCACTGTGGATAAACCCATCATAATCATAATTACCCATAGCCAACCATTGGTAAATGATTCAGATAGAAAATGAAATAGACCGGCATGGTTTAATACGACAATGATGTTAAATGTAATCAAAAAAGACTGTATCAGTGCTGCGATACGATAGGGTTTTGGTAAAACCCCAGGATGGATTCCACCCATGGTATATTCACCCCATGGTTTCTTTAAAAATAACAACCATTGAAAAACAACCACAATTAATGAAAATATTGCAAATAAAACTGCAAGTAGAGTTACAAACATTTCTTATGTTCCTCGATAAAAAAGACGTTACAAAACAGTAGTTTAAAGAATGCTTCATCCATTGGGTCATCTAAGAATAATTGAACCATCCCTTTGGGTGTGACTTTATAAGGTGGTTTTAATTCCAATACCGATATCCCTAAAGAGGTGTTGATATTGATGTGGTCTTTAAACAAGATGAATCGCACATAACGATTACTGGTTTGAAATGTAGGTACACCTGCCCATAAATAGGGCTCAATGTGGATGTCTTTCGATTCTAGCAAGGCTACCAACTGTTGATAACGTTCTTGAATCGAGTTTGGGAATGAAGATACATAGTGCGCAACGTCGTTAGGCATGATTCTCCTCCAAAATATAAGATTCTAAGGTATGTCTAAATGGGTCTGTATCATTTTCGAGTAATCGTAGGAAAGCCATCAGCGGTATCGCCTTGTATACATCGGCTTCTTCTATAGACATGGCATTGCATATGAGTCTTAGGTATTTATTGGCCATTCGTTGAGCGTATTGTTTAAAGATGATATAGGATCTCGCAATATCCATCACTGGATTGCCTTGTTTCGCATTCACCCAATCGATGATGATGTATTTTTGGCCATCAAAGAGGATATTTTCTAAGTGAAAATCCAAATGACACAATTGTTGTTTGAATTCGATTTTGTTCAAGCTTTGAAGGGCTTTTTCCTGAAGCTCTGGGTTTAAATGTGCCTGTTTAATCTGTGATTCGAATACCTTAAAAGCATCATTCAATGTGGGTACTGAATGCTTAAAGATTAGAATTTGTAGTTGAACAAAATCCTCTAATCCTTGTTTATATTTATCCTTACGCATCCGGTCAGCTAACGTTTTCCCTTGGATATAATCCATTTGAATTTGTCTTTGTCCATCCAGGTATTTGTATCGAATAAGCGGTAAATCGGTATGCTCAAAAACCGCTTGATGGGTTTGATATTCATAATGAATCCAAGCGGTCGGAAATGATTCGGGATAGGTTTTAAACGCATAGGTTCCATCGGTATAAATCGTAGCGATTTTGCCACGACCGATGACTTGTAAAGATGCCATATGACTCCTTGATAATCCATCATGCAGGTATTACATTTATCTATATCGAACATCAATGCTCTCAATATAGGTTTTCGTCGAGGTGAATAAAATCGGTTGGGTATTTTGTTTCAAAGTGAATACATACTTGGATTCATTCCAAAGTTGTTCTTCTTTATAAACTTGCCAGTGCACATCGAATGTCATTTCAAGGTTGACAACATTGAGTCTACCTGAAACCGTGGTATAAACCGCCATGCCTGAATTTGTTCCATAACTCAATCCAGCCAAATCGATACCCTCAAATGAGAATTCTACTTCAGCATCCGTTTGATGGATTTCGACGTTGTGAAGTAAATCGTAATCATAGTTACCTTCACTCATGGCACCAAATTCACCGATGAATGCAGATGTGACAAGGTTGATGAAAAAGTCTTGTATGATGGAAGCAATCTTTGCTTGATTGAGTACATTGTATTCGTTTAGGTTGAAGTGTTGATAATACTGGTTAATATCATAGGTTCTTGTTGTACTCTCAAGTTCATGATTGGTGTTGTATCTATCATGGTCTATAGTCAATGAAAAATATTTCTTTAATTCTGACTTGATTGCGTATATTTCACTCAGTTGTTGTTCAATATAATAATAATCCATTGGAATGGTCGAGTAACCTATATATTCAGATTTATACTTGTGCTTATAGCTATCATCATGAACAATGAACTGTTCTTTGTAGGGGCGAAACTCAATATTAACGAGGTCATCATTGATCTGATACAAGTGATTAATGATCAAATAATCCACGGTGATGTCGATGTTTTTGTCCAAAATATACGCATCGTTTCCTTGAACAAATAAATCGAATAAAAAACCGACCAATGTTTCTGGTGTATTGATTTGTCTGATGACTACAGGTTCTTCTATATCTGATGGTGGATTAGTCGTTGGTGATTTTTCACAAGCAACTAAAACAAGGGATGTCATTAAGACAACTAAAACTAAAAACAGTTTTTTCATTGAAGTCCTCCTATTCATCCCCACAGATAAACATGATTACATCTTAAAGTTTCCCACGAAGGTTTCTAAGTCAAAATAAACATAGATACCTATTAAAATTTTAAACACCTGTTAAGGCATCCTTAAACAGTATTTTTAGCGGTTGTTCTTCGATTACTTGATCATAAAAGATTTGTAGTGTGTTTTTCGAAGTGAATGTGTACATTGATAAATTAGCCTTATGATTGAGATTACTCATGGTAAAAATGTTGACATGGTCTTGATAAAATGCCATTACAATTGAAGGTCTACGGTGTAGATTGATGTGTTCAAATTGTTCTAAATAAAAGTAAGGTTGATTGGACAAAAGTGTCCATTTGACCTCTGGAAATTCTTCTGTTATGAGCGTTTTAAGGTGTTGTAAACATCCGATTTGTAAGTCACTTAAAGTATGGATAAATGTTTCATAATTGACATGATTTGGCATACTTATCACCTTTCATTTATAAATTCTGTAATTGTTTTTAGATGGATTTAAATGGTTTCCTTTTCAACTTCAGGTTTTGATTCATTTTCATCCTCAGTTCCGGTTTCATCGGATTGAACGCTCTGATTCATAAGATCATGAAGATTTTTTAACCAATTGCCTTCATTCGATAAAGCTTGTTGAAATGCTTGAAAATCAGGATGATCACTGGTTTCTAGAAAACTGCGACGAATTCTATACTGTTCAATAAAACTTAGTACAAAATCCAATCCAAATAACCCTAACCCTAGATAAGTGAATGGTCTACTAAAAATACCAATAATGAGGAATATCATTGAAGGCATAAATAGCCAAAAAAAGTGAAAAATGATATTTGCTATGAAACCGATAATGAAAAGTATTTTTGGATATCTTCTTTTATTCATCATGCACCCACGAGATTATTTGTTTAATTTTTCAGCGTTAACAAAACACAGTTTTCAATATGATACGTTTGAGAAAACATATCCACTGGTTGAATCGGTCCAATCATATACGTTCTCGATAATTGTTTTAAGTCTCGAACCAAGGTTTCTGGGTCACAGGAGACATAGACAACCTTCTTTGGTCTTAAAACTTGAATCGCTTTAACAAATTCTAAATCCAAACCAGCCCTAGGTGGGTCAACCACAATCGCGTCTAGTTTGGCTTTTTGTTCTACCAAGGCTAAGATATAGTCTTTCGCATCCGCCGCGACAAATTCCACGTTTTTAATGCCATTGAGTTCAGCGTTTTTTACAGCACTTCTGACAGAATCTTTATTGATTTCAACCGATAATACTTTGGATACATGGTCAGATAACATCAGACCGATGGTACCAATGCCTGCATAAGCATCTAAAATCACATCGGTTTTCTTCGGTTGTAGTTTCTTTAAAACTTCGCCATAAAGGACTTCGGTTTGATGGGCATTGACTTGATAGAATGTTTTTGGACCAATCAAGAAGCGTTTGCCCATGAGGATATCTTCAATATACCCTTTGCCTGTGATGATTTTGGATTCATCCCCTAACACAATCGATGTTTTTCGTTCATTGATATTATGGACAATTGAGGTGATATCAGGATGAGCCAAATTCAAATCTTTAACCAAGTTATTACGGCCTGGAAAGATATTGGATGGGGTGACAATAACCACCAATATTTGTTTGGTTTGAAGGCTTCTTTTGACCAAAACATGGCGAATGATCCCAGTTCTTTTATCTTCATCGTAAGCTGGTATCTTATGTTTTTTCATCAACGCTTTGATGGTATTGATGATTTGATTCGCTACTTTATCTTGGATATCACAGTCAGAAATATTAACGACTTTATGCGTATTTTCTTCATACAATCCCGCAACAATCTTGCCTTTGTGTTCTTTGAAAGTCATTTGGATCTTGTTTCGGTAGTTATAGGGTTCATTGGATCCGATTGGGTCCAAAACAGTGGCTTCTAATTGATATTTTTCACATTGTTCGATGATTTGTTGTTTTTTGAGTTCGAGTTGGTCAGCATAATTCATATGCATCAACTGGCACCCACCACAGGTATCATATTTGGGGCAGCGGACTAAAGCTCTTTTTGGGCTGTCGGATAGTCTTTTAATGACTTCAAAACCTTTGGTTGTCATATCGACTTGAACCTTTTCACCCAACAATACATTGGGGATACGATAGGTTCTTTGGTCCATTTCGAGGATGCCGTAGCCGTAATTATCTATTTGTTTAATTTCGATGGTTTTCATAGGGGTCCTTTAAAGTTGAAGGATTTTTTCAATTTCAACTTTGATTTTTTCTTGTTGTGAATCCTTAAAATAGCTGATATCTAGGGTTTTTAGATGGTTCTTAATGGTTTGTTTCAAATAGGGTTTTTCAGAAATCCACCACTGAAACCCACTGATGACTTCGATGAGTGTTGTGAAATAGGGCAGCTGTAAAAGTTCAAAATATTCGATGAGATACCCATCATAGTTATGATTATGGTCGTATTTTAAACTGTGTAATAATAGTCCAATCCCATAAGAAATATAGTTCCTTTTTGGGTGTCTAAGTAAAAAATAATAATCGATTTGAGGGATTTCATTTTCTTCTAATATTTCAACCAATTTCAAGTAGGCTGCATCCGAATATTTTTCATTTTTATCGTCTAAAGCTTCGAAAAGTGCTTGTGGGTTAAACACCATGTATTTCATAATCACTTCATCGCAGATGTCTTTGATGACTTCAATGGCTTCACGACTGGTTCTATCCACTTTGATCGAGGAAACACCAAAAATGGCGTTATTCAAACGCGATTTCGCTTTAAGAATGCTTTCTTGATCGGTGGTGTATAAACCCAAATAGGTGGGTGTGATGTCAAAAGCCAACATCACATCGACCGTGAGTTTAAATGCCGGCAAAGAAAACATGATGACTGGTTTCAATTTTGTTCGTTTTTCAACGTGAGCTAACAGCTCGTCGATGACCAGCTTTTGATCCACCGATAAAATTTGAAGATACTCTTCCATAAGGACTCCTAAAATGTAACGATATTTTTAAGGGGTTTTTGTGATAAGTAACGAGCGATGTTGTCCTCTAATAAATCATATAATCGTGACATCATATAAGGACTCGATGGGGCGTTGTGTGGGGTAATATACACATGATCCATATACCAGAGTGGTGATTCTTTTGGTAGTGGTTCAGGGGTCATGACATCGAGGCCTGCTCCTCGTAGTTTGCCTTGTTGTAAAGCTTCAATTAAAGCGTCTTGATCCACCACTTCACCACGACCAACATTGATGAGTACTGCATCTTTCTTCATCCATGAGAATTTTTCGCGATTCATTAACTTTTGGGTATATTCATTGAGTGGTAATGTGATGACCACATAATCGCTTTGTTGTAAAAGCTGTTTTAAGCCATCCTCACCTGTATAGGTTTCATCAAATACAGGATTAGGAAAATCGGATTTACGGTAAGTGATCATTTTCGCTCCGAATGATTTTAAGCGAATCGCAGCTGCGTTCGCGAGCGATCCTGAGCCTAAAAATCCGATGGTTGAGCCATAAATTTCAGGTTCAAATCGGTGTGGTTTCCAAACACCTTCATCCATTTGATGGATGTATTTTTTTACATTACGATTGATAACCAGTATTTTCGTAATGATGTCTTCTGCAATCGTAATGGCGTAGACATCTTTCGCATTCGTGAACATAATGTTTCTTTGTTTTAAACTCGTTTGATCGACTTGGTTGTAGCCAACCATTAACGATTGGGCCCATTTCAATTTGGGTAAAACCGATAAATTGTCCTTGTTTAAAAAATGAGGATACACAATCGCTACCTCAATGCTTGGATCAACCATGTCCACGAATTGAATCATCGGAAATCGTGCTTTTAACTGCTCGATGTACGTAGCTTCTAAAATACGGGGTTGGATGAATATTTTCATATCTTTCACCTACTTTTTGAGTTTGACGAATAAGAAGATGAGTGCCGCTGGCCAAAAGAAAATAGCCAACACAACCAAGATGATGATGTCTTGATCGGTTAAGCTGGATTTACTAGATGAGTTTTGGGTTTGTTTGGGTTCATCTTTGTAGAAATCATCTGAATCATTGGATTCCACATGAACTCTTCTCGTGGTATGACCACAAAATGGACACGTGTCTTGATCATCATAATACTTGTTTTTACATTGACTACATTCAATCTGTTTGATTTCTCTCATTGATTTAACCTCTGTCCTTCTATTATAATCTTAATATGAGTATATCATATTAGGCATCAAATGGGTATGTATCTTTAAAAAAATCTATAAAATAAAGGGGTTATGACACATGAATATTGGATTTATTGGCATTGGCATTATGGGTTTACCGATGGTCAGACATTTAAAAAAATCTGGACACGACATTACGATTTATAATCGTACCATTGAAAAGATTCTACCTTTACAGTCGGAGTTTAAATTAGCCTATTCGATTGAAGAACTTGTAAAGGATAAAGCGGTGGTTTTTACCATTGTCGGTTATCCTAGTGAAGTTGAAGCGGTCTTATTAGAAGCATTTAAATACGCCAAACCAAAGACCATCTTCATCGATATGACCACCTCGTCTCCAGTGCTTGCGAAAAGATTGGCTAGCATTGGATCAGAACACCATTTTGCGGTCTTGGATGCCCCTGTTACCGGTGGTGACATCGGTGCGAAAAATGGCACTTTATCGATGATGGTTGGTGGTGATGAAGCTATCTACTTATCCGTAAAACCGCTCTTAGAAACCATGACATCGAGAATCACTTATATGGGTTTAGCTGGTTCAGGTCAATACGCAAAATTAGCGAATCAAATTTGTATCGCTTCGAATTTAATGGGGGTTGCAGAAGCCATTACTTTCGCAAAAGACCATGGATTAGATCCTAACGCTATGTTGCAAGTCATTGGGGCTGGTTCAGCTGCTTCGTGGCAAGCCATCAACAATGGACCAAAGATGATTTCAGGGGATTATCAACCTGGTTTTTACATCAAACATTTTCTTAAGGATTTAACACTGGCTTTTGATTCAATGGTAACCCCATTACCCAACCTAACACAGGCCAAAAAAGTGTATGCTTGGTTAGCTGTATCTTATCAAGATTCAGGAACTCAAACCATCATCGAATATTACTTACAACAAGCCATTTAGTGCACAAAAAATTAGATAAAGGAAGTCAAGAATAACCAGATTATTTTTTATATCTATTTTTGTGCACACCTAAAAACCAGATTTGTAATCTAGTATTTTAAGTAGTATAATGAAATTGAAATTTATTGG
>NZ_JAOVQM010000012.1 GCF_025742995.1 Paracholeplasma manati
GACATCATGATTGAACGGCTATATAAGCGTATCGAATACCTTCTCGAACAAATGACTTCAACCCATGTGTTGGCTGAAATTTCTATGTTATTGCCTGAAGAACTACCGAACTTGGTCACTAAGAAAGTACGACCATTACTCGATATCTATTATCAAAATTTAGAGAAAGCGATGAATCATATCGCCATCATCGGTCATGAAAAAGTGACCTATGCGAAACTCGAAGTAGAGTCCAATCAATTGAGTCACGTTCTCAATCGATGTGAGAAAGACATCATCATTATCTCAGGGGGTAAATCCTATGAATCCATCCTGATGATGTTAGCTGCCATCAAAGCAGGGAAACCGTTCGTGTTTAGTACCGTTGAAACAAAAGACTTCCTAGATGAACCTTTGGATATACATACATTCTCCTATGAAAATGAGTCACACAAATGCATAGATTATCCAAAAAACAATATAATGGCCTATTATTTTACCTCGGGAACCACGGGTCGTAAAAAAGTCGCGATTACGTATGAAGCTTTATCCAATCATATAGACCAAACACCGTATATTCAAAACGCCCAATCCTTAACGAGTATCCCACTCATGAGTGCTTTGCATTTTGACATGAGCTTAGAAGAAATTTGGGTAGCATTGACCCATAAATTGACTTTGGTTCTATTGACGGAAGCACAGTTTAAACAACCCAAAGAAAGAAAAGAACGATTTGAACCATATGGTATCGATGGGATTTCAACCACCCCAACCGTGATCGGCCTCTTATTGGAACAAAACCCTGAACTATTTAAACAGTTAAAATGGGTGGTTTTAGGCGGTGAAGTGCTCACCCCTGCCTTAGCGAAACGAATACTATCTTATCCTAACATTAAACTTTATAATAGCTATGGACCAACGGAAACCACCATCGCTATTACCTCGACTGAAATACAATCTTTTAATGATATCTCCATCGGTCAAGCACACCCCAATACCCAAGTGATTATTTTTAATGAAAGTGTATTACCCTGGGGTGAAATTGGTGAGATATATGTCCACGGATTAAGTGTTAGCCCATCGGTATCGACAATCAGGTACAAAGGTCTAGAATACTATCAAACCCATGATATGGGTTACCAAGATGAACAAGGACGATTACATTTCATCGGACGTCAAGATCGAATGATTAAACGCCATGGGGTTCGCATTGATTTAAACTGGATCGATCGAATACTTCAGAATCACCCTTCGGTCATTCAAGCCACTTCACTGTTTGAACACAATCAGATCCATACGTTTATCAAAACAAGCCAGCTTATAGATGAGTCTCATTTAATGGACTATGTGGCGGATCATTTATCGCCAAATCAAAGACCCAATCGAATCATCCAGACCAATCAAATCACTCAAGAAGGCAAATTGAAAGCCAAACAAGCACTCAAACAAACGCGATTCAAGCCCATGAGTTTAAAAGAAAAAGCCATCCATCATGCGTTATCGGTTGTCTTAAATCAAAATGCGTTTTATTTAGAAGATACCATCGCCAATTATGGTGCTGATTCATTATCGGTCATTCAAATTCTATCCATTCTAGATCAGTATGGGTATGAATTATCGTTAGGCGAGATGGCGTCCAAGCCAATCCAGATATTGTTAAACAACACAAGAAAACGCTCTGTAGAGCACCACTACTTAAAATTACCAAAACAATCACCACAAATTGATTTGACATCTACAATTGGTTTATACGGAGCGAATGGATTCCTAGGCATTCATTTATTGGATGTATTAATAAAGGAAACACAAAGCCAAATCATCTGTCCTTTAAGGGTTACAAAAGAGGTCCTTGAGCACACCTATGCTTATTATTTTAATCGACCATTAGATTTAAGTCGTATCAAAATCTTACCCTTTGATACACCACTAGGTGAACTTACTGTTCAAGTGGTAATCAATGCGAGTGGGTATACCAAATATCAAGGAAATCCATCCGATTTCGATGAAATCAATGTGAATTTTGTCTTGTCTTTAGGGTATCAAGCCAGTGCCTTAAAAATCCCTTTAGTTCATATTTCCACCCTAGGCATTGGTGCATATGAACGTGTATTTCACGAAGATCGAAAACGACTTCGAACGACCTTCAGCAACCCTTACTTAACCTCTAAAGCCAAAGCAGAATTGGGTTTGTGCGGTATCCCAAATCTACAATACAAAGTGATTCGCGTGGGTAATCTAACCCCAAGCATGCTGACCATGAAACCTCAACTTATTGGTGATAATGCTTTTATGAAGGGATTATCCAATTTGATTGAACACCAAAATTCTCATTTATTCGGTGTGGATTTTGACATTACCCCAGTCGATATCGCTGCACAAGCAATTTTAAAAGTGATGTCAACCAATCTTTTCATTGGGCATGTGGTTCACCCATCTCGATATGATTTTGATGCGTTGTCGAAATATCAAGCATTACAGCCCAAAAAACGTTCGATTCAGAGTGACATAACCAATCAAGCACTACTAAAATTAGGGTATCGATATCCAATCTTATCTAAAACTTATTTAGAACAAATATTAAGGATTGCAGAAAAAAACAGGGAACTTTGATGTCCCTGTTTTCTCTATTTAATGCGGCCTAAACCAATGCGTTTATATACTTTTTGAATCTTTTTGTAAGCCACCGCTCTCGCTGCGTCTCTACCTTGGTCTAAGATATCGTCTAGTTCTTTTGAAGCGAGGAGTGCGTGGTATTTTTCTTGAATCGGTTTTAAATACAAAGCGAGCGCTTCAGCCAAGTCGGATTTGAACACCGCGTAGTTGGATTCTGCGTATTTGTGTTCTAACTCAGAAATCGATACATCACTGATCAATGAATAGATGGTGAGTAAGTTTGAAATGCCTGGTTTGTGTTTGACATCGTATTTGACTTTTGTATCAGAATCTGTGACGGCGGATTTGATTTTATTCTTGATCGCGTTGATGTCATCTAAAATATAAATGATGGCTTTTTGATTCTCATCGGACTTACTCATTTTCTTGGTTGGTTCTTGTAAACTCATGATTTTACCGCCGACTTTAGGGGTAAATGGTTTTGGTACGACAAAGGTTTCGCCATGTTGACTGTTGAAACGTTCAGCGAGATTTCTCGTGAGTTCAAGGTGTTGTTTTTGGTCTTCACCGACAGGTACGATATCTGCGTCATATAATAATATATCGGCAGCCATCAATGCTGGGTAGGTTAACAAGTTAGAGCGAATGCCTTCCATTTGTTTTTGTTTCTTATCTTTGTATTGGGTCATTCTTTCAAGTTCAGGGACATATACTGTGGATTCCATGATGTAGCCTAACATCGAATGTTCAACCACTTCCGATTGGACAAAGAGATGCACCTTTTCAGGGTTTAAACCACAAGCCAAATACAACGCCGCCAAGCTTCGAATGTTTTTTCTGAGTTGGGTTTTGTCTTGTGGGACAGTAATCGCGTGTAAGTCCGCGATAAAAATAAAGAATTCGGTGTCCTGTAATTCTTCTTGTAAAGCGATGAATTGTTTAATCGCCCCTAAATAATTGCCTAATGTGATTAAGCCTGATGGTTGAATGCCTGATACTAAACGCATGATAATGCCTCCTTATAAAAATAAAACGCCCTTAGAATAACATCTAAGGACGACAATGTCGCGGTACCACCTTAGTTCTATGGAAACCCATAGCCCTCGAATGTCTATATAGCAGACCTGCTCATACTCTGTAGGCCCATTCATTTATGTATCCTTCGAAGGCTTTCACTATCCCTTCTCGCTTTTTAAGGCATCGATAAATTACTATTCTACGTCATCGTATATGCCTATTTTATGATAAAAACATAGGTTTGTCAAAAGATTTTACGTGTTTATAGGGGGACTTAATCAAATGATATCGCTTTACACCATTTATCGATTGACAATCTTTTTTTAAATAGTATAATTCAACTTGTTGATATCTCCGAATCCACAGAGTGGGGGACCCATCCATCTAGGGGTGAATGGCATCATTTAGATACCTAAGGATACTTAATGTCCTGAATCCGTCAGCTAACCTCATAGGAGTGATTAAGCGTATAAGTTATTTATGCGTTTTTTTTGTTTTTAAAGGAGGACAAAAGATGGATGTTTACACACTGATTTTTAAGATTTCCATTGTTTTATTGGTGGGATTCATTGGCGCACTAATCGCGCGTAAATTTAAATTGCCTAACGTTTCGGGGTACTTGGTCTTGGGTCTACTATTAGGACCAAGCATGGGTCTAATCTTTAAGGGATACCCTGGATTTCTAACGATAGAAGAAAACAATAGCCTAGAGTTTATTGGTGAGATTGCTTTGGCATTCATTGCCTTTTCGATTGGTAGTGAATTCGCGATTAAAGCGATTAAAAAGATGGGCCGTTCGGTCATCATCTTAACCACAACTGAAGTTATTGGCGCAGTCACCGTTGTTTTCCTAGCCATGTTATTTTTACCAAAACCTGTCGATATTGTTTCAAGTTACTTGCCATTCGCCAACCGCAACATTGCTTTCGGGTTAATCCTCGCATCGATGTCAGCCGCGACAGCACCTGCTGCAACCCTCATGGTCATCCGTCAGTATCGTGCTTATGGTCCAGTCACCAAAGCGATTTTACCGATCACAGCGCTCGATGATATCTACGGCATTGTCGTGTTCGGATTCTTCATTTCGATCGCACAAATCTTGGTGCCACAAGGGGTCAATCAACCCGCTTGGTTGATGTTCTCAAAACCATTCATTGAAGTCTTTGGCTCGGTATTTTATGGGTTATTCGTTGGGTTAGTCATCTCGAAAGCAGCCAATAAATTTGATAAGAACCGAGATGATATGCAAGTCATCGCGCTCATCGCTGTTTTATTTATCATTGGTTCAATCACTTTATTAAACCATTACTTACACCCATATGGGATTGGATTCTCACAATTACTCGCGAACATCATGGTCGGATCAACCATCGCGAACCTAGCGAAACAACCACAAAGAAGTTTCACCGCCATCAACGATTTCGCAACCCCATTTTATGTCATGTTCTTTACGCTAGCAGGTGCGAGTTTAGATTTAGCCGTATTAAAACAAGATTCATTGATCATTTGGATTAGCCTAGTGTATATTTTCGCCCGTGGTGGTGGTAAAATATTAGGTATCATGATTGGTGCTTATATTGTGGATTCACCAAAGACCATCAAAAAGTATTTAGGGATTGCGTTACTACCGCAAGGTGGTGTTTCATTAGGCTTACTCGTCATCGTTCAAGCACAGATGAGACCGTATTACCCAACCATTTCCACCATCATCATGTTATCGATTTTAGTGTATGAAACTTTTGGACCGGTGTTCGCGAAATTCTCTATATCCAAAGCAGGGGAAGTCAATGGACTTGACCGTTTGGATGAGGTATCGAGCATTGAAGGTTTAGAAACAGCAGGAGGACATTAGCATGCAAGCCTTATTCATCGTCTTAAATGATTTATCTTACCTAGAACAAATCTTATCGAAATTCTTAGACCTTCAAGTTCGTGGCGCAACCATCATTGATTCTCAAGGGATGGCTTCCGCTATGATGAATTCAGAAGGTTTAAACATGTTGTTAACAGGACCTTTCCAACGTACTTTGGATAACGATCAAAAAGGGTCTAAAACCATTTTCTCTGTCATTCCAGAACCAGACAAAGTCGAAGAAGTGGTTTCTGAAGTGAGAAAGATTGTTGAAAAATCCAAAAAACAAGTCATCGGATTTATGTTCACTGTCCCTGTGTCAGGCATTTATCCTATGAAACCAAAATTCATTGAAAAATAAACAAGCAGAATTCATCATACCCATGGTGAATTCTTTTTTCTTAAATAAAAAAACAACGACCGAAATCGTTGTTCTCAATAATTAGCTTTTTAAAACATCTTCCAATTGGTCAATCAATTCATTGAAACGATTGATGACGGCTAAGAAAGTTTGTTTATCGGTTAAGTCCGCCCCAGCAATCTTCGCGATGTCGACTGGATAAGCAGAACCACCTGCTTTTAACATCTTAATGTAATTGGACATGGCGTTTGGTACACCCTTTTTGACATTTTCATAAATCTTTAAGGATGCACTATAGGATGTTGCGTATTGATACACATAGAATGGGGTATGGAATAGGTGAGGGATATATGCCCAAACGTATTGCTTACCATTCTCTTCGGTAATATCGATATCATAATAGTGTTTGTATAAATCGATCATGATTTTAGATAAAGCACCTTCAGTGATTGGGATGCCTTTTTCAACCAATTTGTTCGCTTCATATTCATAGGTAGCGAATAAGGTTTGACGGAAGAAGGTGGCCATGATGCCATCGATTTCATTTTCTAACAAGACAATTTTATCTTCTTTAGAAGTCGCCTTGGATAGTAAATAATCACCAAGTAAGTGTTCGTTGAAAGTAGACGCGATTTCAGCCACGAAGATGACATAATCTGCGATCGCCATCGGTTGTGCTTCATTCGAGAAAATCGTATGGGCACTGTGACCTGCTTCATGGGCAAGTGTAAACACAGAATCTAAGGTTTCGTCGTGGTTGAGTAAAATGAATGGGTGCCATCCATAGAAGCCACTTGAATAAGCCCCGGTACGTTTACCATCTTTAGGGAGTACATCCACAAAACCATCTTCTAAAGCACGTTGTTCATTCTTCACAAATTCAGGGTCTAACCCTTCTAGCGCTTCAAAGAACATTTTTTTCGCATCCGCATATGGATACTTCGTGTTACTTTCAGCGAGTTTTAAGAAACGATCATAGGTATGATACTTGTCTAACCCAAGGTATTTTTGTCTTAACTTAATGTAACGTTTGATCGGTCCAACATTTTCATAGGCTACATCTTTCAAGTTCATGAAAACCGATACCGGGATGTTATTACCAAACAACTTCGCTTCTAATGCAGATGAATAGCCCCTAGATTTATAGGACGCAGCCAAGTTTTGAAGGACTAGATTATAAAGGTTTGCGAAAGCATTCTTATTGTCTTTATAACGTTTGAATGCAGCTTCAAAGACCAATTGACGGTCGGCAGGGTTCTTTAGGGTTGGTAAAATCGAACGGTAATTCGCGGTAGTGATTTTCATCTTTTCACCGGTCGATAATAACACTTCTTCATCGCTTCTATCGCCAACCGCTAACGCATTGTACATCGAGGTTGGGACACTAGAAATCGGTGAATGGAACGCTAGAATGCGTTCATTGTCATCCGACAAGACGTGTTCTTGTTGATGGAACAACTTTTCGATCACGAACTTATAAGGTTGTAAACGTGCATCCTTTTCAACAAAACTCAAAATCAAATCTGAACCTGCTGCGATGACTTCTGGTGAAAAATAAGAAGTCACTTGGCTCAATTTAGATAACTTCAATAATACGCTTTGGTACTTTGAACCCAAAACATTATCTCTTAAGTTCAAATCGGCGGCTAAGTGTGCATATGGATACACCTTATATAATAACTGTGTGATTTCTTCTTCTAAAAGAATGTAATCTCTAAACCCTTCAAAAGTCGATAATTTACCTTTAAAGGCACTAAATTCATCTATTCTAGACTCGAATAAGTCGACATCTTTTTGCCAGGCTTCAAAATCAGGATAGAATATGGATAAATCCCATTGGCTCATAATATCAAGTTCCTTTCAATATTAGTTTATATTATAATACAAAGTGATGATAATACAAACCATCAATGAATGAGAATATGCAAATACAAACATCAATTCATAAAATTATGTGATATATGTCTTGAAATCGTTTTCGAATATTGCTAATTAGAAATATTTCGTATATAATGATTAAGCAATCAAATAAACACAAAGTGCTATAGGACAATACCTATACCCAGAAAGGGGAAAGACCATGATTACAATTTATACTACACCAAGTTGTTCGTCATGTCGAAAAGCGAAAAAGTGGTTAGAGGAACATCATTTGCCGTATGAAGAGAAGAATCTATTCTCGAATAGAATTACTGCCAATGATATCAATTTAATGCTCAGGAATGCAGAAAACGGTTTTGAAGACATCATATCTACCCGTTCAAAGATTTTTAAAGAACAAAATCTCGATGTAGATTCGATGTCAGTGAACCAACTCAAAGATTTTATCATCGATAATCCAAGCGTTTTAAAACGTCCCATCATTTTAGATGATCAGAAGATGCAAGTTGGATACAACGATGAAGAAATCAGGGTCTTTATTCCAAGACGCTTAAGACAACTCGTGATGTGTGCTGACTGTCCTGCAGGCGAAACCTGTGACTATCAAAGTGCCATCAAGCGTTATTTTGAAGAAATCAAAAAAGAACAACAAAAATCCTACTAACGATGTCAAAAACGACGTCGTTTTTATTTTTTAAGTTAAGTGTAAACGATTACACAAAAGAGATTGACACCGATAAAAGTATCGCTTATAATGTGTTTGGTATCTTCATCCAATACTATGTCAATCGCAAACCTAGAGCAATCTAGCGACGCAAAGCTATAGGGTCTTTATGAGACAGCCAGTTGCCATTCGAAAGCATTTGTGTGGTAACTTTACTTTTAGGGTCTACACAGATGGTGGGGACTTTTTTTATGGAAAAGTCAACGATTCAAATCAATCCACATCGGATTGAACACACACCCTCATAGATGTGAAAACATCAAAAAACCACAGGCGGATGACCTGTGGTTTTCTATTTTAATGTCTAGTGTAAATATCGTTATATTGTCTGTGAACACGAATGAAGGTTGTGCATTTGGATAAGTCTTTTAAGGTCTTCGCACCGACATAAGTACAGGTTGAACGAATACCACCTAAGATGTCTTTTACGGATGTATCAACATTCCCTTTGAATGGAATTTTAACGGTTCTGCCTTCAGAACTACGATAGTCTGCGACTTCACCTTTGTGTTTGATCATCGCTGTTGAAGAACTCATGCCGTAAAACTCCACGAATTTTCTTACTTCATAAATCGGTTCAAAGGTTTTCATGTCTTTTTGATGCGTATCGTGGTACTCAGTGATGACTTTTCCACCACCTTCTAAGTGTCCCGCAAACATCCCGCCAAGCATAACAAAGTCTGCCCCTGCACCAAAGGCTTTCGCAACATCCCCTGGACAAGTACAGCCACCATCCGAGATGATGTGTGCACCTAAGCCATGGGCAGCGTCTGCGCATTCAATGATGGCCGATAGTTGTGGGTAACCAACCCCGGTTTGAATGCGTGTGGTACAAACAGACCCAGGTCCGATGCCTACTTTGACGATATCAACGCCACGAAGGATCAATTCTTGAGTCATATCAGCAGTGACAACATTACCGGCGATGATGACGTGTTTTGGATAATCTTTTCTTACTTTAGAGACAAATTCGCCAAACGCTTCTGAGTAGCCGTTCGCAACATCGATACAAATGAATTTTAATGATGGGTTATTTTCAATGGTAGTTTTTAGGTTTAAATAGTCTTCTTTAGAAGTCCCTGTGGAAACCGCGAAATATTCGGGGTTTAACGTTGGTAAGGCTTCTGTGATTTGGGTTGGAGTATAATTTTTTACCAAGCAGGTAAAAAGATTTCTTTCCCCTAAGGCTCTTGCCATATCGAGTGTACCTACACCATCCATGTTCGCTGCCATGATGGGCACACCAGTCCAAGTTTGGCCAGAATGTTTAAAGGTGTAAGTGCGGTTCAAATCCACTTCTTTGCGAGAAGCGAGGGTTGAACGTTTTGGTCTAATCAATACATCGCTAAAATCTAACTTTTCATCTAGTTCAATACGCATATAGGCCTCCTAATAAATCCATTACTAGTATATACGATTTGACCAAATTTGTGTTAGGTTTTTTAAATAGAACGGTTTCATGAAAAAAAAAGACCCCGAAGGATCTTACTTAGTTTGGTAAATACGCTCACTCTTACGCATCGCGGGTTTATTTTCGATGCTGTGTGTTTCTAAGAAGTGCTCAAAACATTTCTTGCCTAAGTCATAATTATCGACTTCGTATTCGAGTTCATAATCGACTTTGCCGGCGTATTCAATCTTATCAAAGAATAGTTCGCCATCTTTGAATGGGGTGGATACACGGTAATTATCTAAGGATCCAATCAGTTTAACATCACAGTCGATATCAAAGTATTCTTTGGTATTGAATCCAGCTTCAATCATTTGTAAGGCTTGAGCTTCATCTAAAAGCACATGTTGTTCAAATGCCCCTTGATCGCTGTGGGATTTGAGGGTCACTTTAAAGTAATTATTGTGCTTTTTACGAATACGCAAAACGGTTTTTTGTTTTCTGAAAAACAAGGATTCCGAATCAAAGTAGTAGTTGGTTTGTTTGAAAATATTGTTGTCCAATTCAAACAAACGGATCAGTTCGTTGTATTGTGTTTCAGTTAACGGCGTTTTAAATTCGATTTCGACATTCGTCTTCATGTTTATCACCTGTAACTATTATGAACTATTTGGCCTAAAATATCAAGAACTATGATATATTTATAACTAGGTGATGATACTATGAGATATGCGATTTTACATAAGAACAATGCTGAAAGTCTAGAACTTCGTAAACAGCTCTTAAGCCGTATTGACGGGGTTTATGACGATGTCCAACCCGAGATTGTTTTCTCGATTGGTGGGGATGGCACGGTGTTAAATGTCATTTCAAAATACAATCATTTACTCGATCAAATCTTGATTGTTGCGATCCATACAGGGACCATTGGGTTCTATACTGAATTTTTACCGAACGATTTGGATTGTATTTTAGACCTGTTAAAAGGGGATTATCAAACCAACCATTTCTCACTTTTACAATACAAGACAGGCAATCACATGGGCTACGCGATGAATGAAGTCTTTGTTTCAGGTTCCCATAAAATGTTAGAAGCGAAAGTATACATCGATGATATCGAAATCATGAACACCAGAGGCAACGGGATTTGTATATCCACACCTACGGGTTCAACCGCTTATAATTACGCTTTGGGTGGTGCCATTGTTGACCACGACATCAAGGCCGTTCAATTGACTTTAGCAGCCCCATTTGAAACCGTCAAACACCGTATGGCTTATCCGATTGTCCTATCTGAAAAACATGAATTCATCATTAAACCGAAAAATATCGATACCGATATTCAAGCCGATAGATTTCATCTAAGTCTATCCAATGTGAAGGAAATTTGTGTAAAAATATCGGATAAAAGTGCAAAATTTTTAAAGAATCCAAATAATGTCTTCGCAGTGCGTATCAAAGATACATTTATTGGCGAATGATAAAACGTTTACATGAATTTTTGATACAATTACAATGTGAAATGCCTTGTTTTTTGGGCATTAAGTGATAAAATATCTTTGGAAAGAAAAAAACCTATAAGGAGGGTTTATTAACATGGCTATTAGAGTAGCAATTAATGGATTTGGTCGTATTGGCCGTTTAGCATTCCGTTTAATGCACAACAATCCACAATTTGAAGTGGTTGCATTAAATGACTTATCTAACGCAGATGAATTAGCATACCTTTTAAAGTATGACACTGCACAAGGTAGATTCAACGGAGACGTTAAAGTTGAAGGTAATTTCTTGGTTGTGGATGGTGTTAAATCACAAATCATCGCTGAAAAAGACCCTAACAATTTACCATGGGGCGCATTGAATGTCGATGTCGTTCTAGAATGCACAGGCTTATTCTTAGATGAAGAAAAAGCGTCTGCACACATCAAAGCTGGTGCTAAGAAAGTTGTCTTATCTGCACCTGCAAACACAAAGACCATCAAAACCATCGTTTTCAACGTTAACCACAAAGTATTGGATGGCTCCGAAACCATCATCTCTGGCGCATCTTGCACCACAAACTGCTTAGCACCAATGATCGAAGTTTTAGACAAAGCATTCGGTGTTGAATGGGGCTTCATGACTACTGTTCACGCGTATACCAATGACCAATCATTGATGGACCAACCACACAAGAAGGGTTATATGACTCGTCGTGGTAGAGCAGCTGCAGCTTCGATTATCCCATCTACTACAGGTGCGGCTAAGGCTGTAGGTAAAGTATTGCCACACTTAAATGGTAAATTAGACGGTACTGCATTACGTGTGCCTACAATCACAGGTTCTATCGTAGACCTTTCTGTTGAACTTAAGAAACAAGTAACTGTAGAAGAAGTCAATGCAGCATTCTTAGCAGCATCTAACGAAACTTTAGTTTACACCGCTGACCCAATCGTATCTGCTGATATCGTCGGTTCCGGTTCATCCATTTTCGATGCGAACACCACTCAAATCTTAAATGCAGGTGAAAAACAAGTCGTTAAAGTCATGGCTTGGTATGACAATGAAATGACATACACAACCCAATTGATCAGAACACTTGGCTATTTCGCTGGATTAATTCAAAAATAATTAACCAACCATTAAAGACATTTTTACTTCGGTAAGATGTCTTTTTTTTCTTCGAAAAAGGGGTCTTTGGTGTTATAATAAACATAGAGACTGAAAACGCTTTACTATAATTATAAAAAAGCACCTTGGAGGTAGGAAATGATCAAAAATGAAACATTGTCCAACTGGATTTTTGACATGGCTAAACTATGTCAACCAAAGGACATTTATTGGTGTAATGGCTCTGATATTGAATATCAAACCATTATAGACCAATTGGTAAAAGACAAAAAAGCTGTGAAATTAAACGAAACAAAACGTCCCAATAGCTATGCATTCTTTTCAGACCCGAGTGATGTTGCGAGAGTCGAGGACAGAACCTTTATCGCATCCCTAAATGAATCGGATAGTGGTCCAACCAATAATTGGTATGAACCCAAAGCCTTAAAAGAGAAAATGACAGCACTCTATGAGGGTTGTATGGTCGGTAGAACAATGTATGTGATTCCCTTCATCATGGGTCCGGTTGGCGCAAAAATCGCTCAAATTGGGGTTCAACTGACCGATTCACCTTATGTGGTTTTGAACATGAGATTGATGACCCGTATGGGGTCTAAAATCCTTCGCATGATTGAAGATGGTGCACCGTTTGTGCCATGTGTCCATTCGGTTGGCTATCCACTGGTAAACCGTCCAGATTTGCCATGGCCTAGTGCACCCATTGAAGAAAAATTCATCGCGCATTTCCCTGAAGAAAGACTGATTTGGTCTTACGGTTCAGGCTATGGTGGTAATGCCTTATTAGGCAAAAAATGCTTGGCTTTAAGAATTGCAAGTAAGATTGCGAAAGAAGAACATTGGATGGCAGAACACATGCTCATCCTCAAAATAACCAATCCGGAAGGTCGTTCTAAATTCATTTTAGGGGCATTTCCAAGTGCCTGTGGGAAAACCAATTTAGCGATGCTCGTACCAACCATCCCAGGTTGGACAGTAGAGACTGTTGGTGATGACATCGCTTGGATATTTAAAAAGAAAGATGGCAAATTCTACGCCATCAACCCGGAAAAAGGGTTCTTCGGGGTTGCGAAAGGGACATCCTATCAAACCAATCCAAACGCCATGAAAACCATTGAACAAAATACCATTTTCACCAATGTCGCGTTAACAGAAGATTTGGATGTTTGGTGGGAAGGGATGGGCGACACCCCAAATACCCTCATCAGTTGGAAAAAAGACGTTTGGCATAAAGGGGACACTAACCCAGCAGCGCATCCAAATTCAAGATTTACTGTCGGTATTGAACAAGCACCGAATTTAGCCAAAGAATATGATGATCCAGCTGGTGTACCCATCAGCGCGATTTTGGTTGGTGGACGACGTGCAACCACGATTCCACTGGTGACAGAATCATTGAGTTACGATCACGGTATCTTCATGGGATCGATGATGGGCTCCGAAATCACTGCCGCAGCCATATCAAATGACATTGGTAAAGTTAGACGAGACCCATTCGCGATGTTGCCATTCATTGGGTATCATGTCGCGGATTATCTATCCCATTGGTTTGAGATGAAAGACGATACCAAACCCACAGATTTACCAAAATTCTACTATGTGAACTGGTTTAGAAAAGACGACCAAGGTAATTTCATGTGGCCAGGATATGGGGATAACTCTAGGGTGTTAAAATGGATTTTCGAACGTTCTGATGGTAAAGCCAAAGGCGTTGAAACACCCATCGGTATCATGCCAGACTTAACTGAATTTGATACAAAAGGTTTAACTATCAAACCAGAAACATTGAAACAATTATTTGAAGTAGACAAACAAGCATGGCTGAAAGAGATGGCAGATCTCAAAGCTTATTATCACTCTTTAGGTGAAAAGATGCCTAAGGCACTATACGACGAATTAGAAAATGAAATTGCACGATTAAACGCTTAGACGTTTGGGAGAACACTATGGCAACCATGATGGCAATCATCAAAGCATCACGCAGTAAAGGCTTAACCATTGTTGAAAAAGAAGTACCAGAAACATTGAACGACCATGAAGTCTTAATCGAAGTCTTGAGCGCGTCCTTGTGTGGGACAGACGTTCATATTTACGAGTGGGACCCATGGGCAGCGAACCGCTTGAATCCGCCTTTAACCGTAGGTCATGAATTTTCGGGTCGAGTGGTAAAAGTTGGTCCGAAAGTCGACCGTGTGAAGGTCGATGACATCGTTTCATCGGAAACACATATTGTGTGCGGACAGTGTGAATTCTGTCGTACAGGTAGAGGTCATATTTGTCAAAATACCCAAATCATTGGGGTTGACCGTGACGGTTGTTTCGCCGAATTCATCCGCATGCCAGAGTCCAATTTAATCATCGATAAGAGTGGGGTAGACCCTAAATTCCTATCGGTTTTAGAACCCCTTGGTAACGCCGTTCATACCATGTTGCATTTCGATATCTCATGTAAAACGGTCGCTGTGGTTGGTTGTGGACCGATTGGCTTGATGGGCATCAATGTGGCGAAAGCGGTTGGTGCGAAGAAAGTCATCGCGATAGAAGTCAACCCATTTAGAATGAATCTCGCCAGAGAACTTGGCGCAGATTTGGTAATCAACCCAAGAGATACCGACGTCATTCAGGCGGTTTTAAAAGAAACCAATGGTTTAGGTGTCGATGTG
>NZ_JAOVQM010000013.1 GCF_025742995.1 Paracholeplasma manati
ATTAGCTTTTCAGTAATAAGACACATTAAGAACCGTAGGGACTACGGGGATAGCCTATTGAGTCAATCGCGGGTACGCTTTTATGGATAGGAAGCCCCCACTTCTAGTTAAGTGGTGGGTAGTTCACCGAATGCGAATGGGATTTCAGACATATTGACCAATAACGAATGGGGTTTTTTGCTCATCGGTGTTGGGTTGGCTTTGGTAGCGATTTTGGCATTAACGACCGAAAAGGGATTGTACTTTTTAGCGTATTTCATGCGTCGGAAACAATATCGACGAAATTTAGAGCTGACAGAGGATGATTTAGCTTTGGCTAAATTCACGGCATTGATGATTATATTTGTTGGCAGTATCGTATTGTTGGTTAGCCTTTACTATCTCTTATTTCAATGATTTCTTTCTAGAAACAGAAAAACCACCTTGAAACGGTGGTTTATTACCAAATTATAGTGATATAATGGAGTAAAGAAGACGTTACATGCACAATTGAATGTAGAGGAGAATACCGATGATCGAAATTGGCGAAGCAAAGTGGATCAAAGATCAGATGTCTGAGTTGTTAAAAGGACTCAAAATTATTCGTGTATCGATGTTGAATCGACCACACAAGTTTTGTTTTTTAAATCATCCTGCCCATGATTTTGAAATGGTTTTACCGAACAAAACCATTCAAAGTGTGAAACAAAGTGGCAATATGATTCGACTATTATTGGATTATGGACGAGAACTGGTCTTTTTTGAAGACTTGATTTTTGAATACAAAGTAAATGAACGTGTTACCGATAAAAATCAAATGGTCCTATATTTTGATAATGAAATGGCCCTTGAAATAAAAGTGAAGTTGTATGGCTTTATCCAAGTCGGTAAATCCGATGAATTGATGGAAAAAGACATTTATTATAAACGTGCACTTTCAGTCATTGACCCTCTAGATGAGGCATTCACGTTGGACTACTTCATACAAGAAACACATCTCAACGAACCGAAGCATACCGTAAAAATGGCCCTCGCAACCGAACAAAAAATTCCTGGTTTGGGTAATGGGACTTTACAAGACATTCTATTTAACGCGAAAGTCAGACCCGATCGTAAAGTAGAAACGCTGCAGGATTTTGAAAAAAACGCTTTGTATGAATCTACGAAGCAAGTCATCAGCCAAATATACCAACAAAAAGGTAGAAACAACAACCATGATTTGCTGGGAAAAATGGGTCAATACGACGTCATTATGAGCAAAGACCGTGGTTTTTGCCCGATTTGCCAATGTAATCTAAATGAAAAGAACTATTTGGGTGGCAAAGTGATATTTTGTCCACACTGTCAAAAATAAAACCTCTTAGCGAGGTTTTTTCTTTAGGTTTAGAATAACGCTTATTAACGGTAACACAAAACCAACACTGAATAACCAGGAGAATAAGGTGCCTCTACCCAGCATAATACCAATATCTTGTATCGCATCCATATCGGATACAAGTGCTTCAGTGAATCCCGCAAAAGAAAGGATTAGCGCTGAAATCAAGATCGATGGCAAAGATTTTTGAAGCGCAGTTTGGAAAGCTTCTTGATGTGAATGGTTTTTCCGTTCTTCTTGGAACCTTGATGTCAATAAGACAGCGTAATCGATGGTCGCGCCTAATTGAATCGATAGAATGATGAGGTATCCGACATATAGAATCTCCGTTGATGTCCACACATTGATGGCGATATTGAACCAAATAGAAGATTCGATGATTAAGACCAATAAAATCGGTATCACAATCGATTTAAAGGCCAAACCAATCACCAACGCAACCAACCCAATCGATAACCATAGCACCAAGGCAGTATCACTCAAAATGAGGTTTTTGATATCACTGGTCGCTGGAATCACACCCACATAGTAGGCTTCTTCAAAAAAACTGTTTGTCTTTGAAACAACAAAATCATTGAATTCAAAAAATGCCGGACTTTCTTTAGATAGGTCAGTATATAAGATGATTCGACTGTATCCATCTCTGATAAATTGGCTCCTCACCTCGATCGGGATAAAGTCACGTGGGACGGTTGGGTCAACGACAGTAACCAATGCAGATATGGATAGTACATGCTCATTGTCAAGTAATTCTGTAACCAATCCGAGTTCTCTTTGAACATCATCACCATGAATGAGCAGTACCAAAGGGTTAAACGGTCCAAAATCTGTTTCAATAAACGCTTGATCACTCGCGATGGTTGAAGTCGCGTGTCCAGTGTTTTGATATAAGTAATTGGCTTCCTTTTGAACCATGAAACTGCCAAACCCAATCAAGATGAATAATCCAATCAAATAGAATCGTGCTTTGTAGATACCTTGACTGAATCGTTTGAATGAGGGCATCCAAACCTTATGGGTTGTTTTTTCGATCCATGCGTGACATAAAACCAGTAAAATAGGTAATACGATGATGGTAGAAAGGTACGATAATAAAATACCTTTAGCCAATACCAAACCCATATCTAATCCAATACCATAAGACATAAAACAAAGGGCGATGAAACCAAATATGGTGGTTAAACTGGATACGGTGATGGAAACGAAACTCTTTTTAACCGCCATTTTCACCCGTTCCGTGGTTGGTAAGTCTGAATACTCATGATAACGATGTAATAAAAACAACGTATAATCTAATGACATGGCCAGTTGTAAGGCCGTGGACATCGTCATCGTAATGAATGAGACACTACCTAAAATGAGATTCGTCCCTAAGTTTAAAACAATCGCGATGCCCAGTGTAATCAATATCAATAAGGCTTCCATATACGATTTGGATGCGAAAACCATGATAATGATACATAGCGGAACAATGATCGCCATAATTAGAAATAGTTGTTCAGAAGCGACACGGTGTGATTCAAGGTTATTCAACACTTCACCGCGCATATAGAGGTGTTCAGTGGATAACGCACGAATGGATGAAATCACCTCATCCAATCGTGTGTCATAACCATCCAAGTCAAATTCAATCATCAATTTGGATTTGCCATCACGATAGAAAGGTGCTTTTACATCGGCGGGAACAAAGTCAATGGGCACCGTCGCTAAATCCACATAATCGTCTAACCAAACCACACCATATACATGTTCGATGGTTTGAATATCTTGTTTCAAATCCATGACTTCGTTTACGGTCCAACCATCCACAACCAATTCGATTGAAGTGTGGTTTCCAAAGGTGTTTTTGAGAATTTCAATGCCTTGTTTGGTATTGGAATCTTGTGGTAAATAGGTTGCCATATCATAATTGGTCTTTACCTGAAATGCTAATATTCCAGATGTAAAGGTTAAAAGAATAACAACCATCATCGTCCAAAAACGACCTTTTTTAGATATAAAATAGCTCATAAGTACCCCTTTCTTGAAAAAATCAAATAATCATTTTAAATCTGTATTTTAATTTTAACCTGCATGTGATATAAATAAGATATGAAATTACGTTTAAAATATCATTTCAAAACCCATTTGGAGAGACCATGAAAAATACAGAGATCAAAAAGAAAATCATCAGTGAAACCAAAGCATTGATTTCACAAAAAAGAAATGTGACCATCAAAGATATTGCGGATCGTTGTTATATGAATATAGCGTCGGTCAATTATTACTTTGGTTCGAAAGAATTATTGATTGAACAAGTCATCGATGAAGTCATTTCGGATTTAAAGCTCGAAATTATTCACTTGCTTGAAATCAATAACGACAAATCCAAAAGTGAACTATTAGAAGCGATGATTACATTCACTTACAACTTTTCACTCGAGAATATTGGTTTGATTTCTTATCTCTTTTTGAATCAAGACTCAAGTGAACGGGCAGGCAATTTATTGATTGAGACCTTCTTTTCCAATAACCCATTCACGCAAATGATTTATGAAAAATTGAATGTGGAAGTGAAAACGGTTGAACCCATGGTTATCTATGCGAAATACATGATTCTCTTTTCCAGTTTCGCCATGCCACTGTTCATTTCTATCGCATCTACCAATACCCCGTTAGCTTCTCAAATCGAAACATTTAAAAATGAAACATTTAGACAATATTTTGTCAAAGAATTACTCAGCTTGATTGAGGCGTAAACTATGGAAAATTTACAAAAGAATTTAGAAAAACTCACAACTCAAGAAAAGCTGAATTTGATGTCTGGTGATGGTTTATGGCACATTAAACACTACGATAAATTGGGCTTAAAGCGTTTCATGATGACCGATGGTCCTCATGGATTGCGTAAACAAGCATCCAATGATGCGATGGGCATTGCTGCATCACATCCAGCTACCTGCTTTCCTACAGCCTCTCTTTTAGCCTGTTCGTTTGATCCCAATCTCATGTATGAAATGGGTCAAGCTTTAGCAAAAGAAGCCATTCATCAAGATGTTTCAATGATCCTAGGACCAGGCATCAACATGAAACGAAGCCCATTGTGTGGTCGAAACTTTGAATATTTTAGTGAAGACCCGTATTTGGCAGGGACACTTTCTAAAAGTTATATTGAAGGGGTTCAAAGTTTGAATGTAGGTACGTGTTTAAAACATTATTTCGCAAATAACCAAGAAAAACACCGAATGACTGTGGACGCGATCATTGATAAAAGAGCGATGTATGAAACTTATCTAAAAGCTTTTGGTATCGCCATTGAAGGCAAACCATGGGCAATTATGACGAGTTATAACAAGGTGAATGGTACGTATGTGGCTGAGTCTAAATGGTATATGTCAGCCATTGCTCGTAATCGCTATGGATTTAAAGGTGCATTCATCACCGATTGGGGTGCGATGAATGACCGTGTCGCTTCATTAAAAGCAGGGTTAAGTCTTGAAATGCCAGGATCGAAAAACAACATTTTAAGTAAAGCCTATAAAAAAGGCTTAATCACCGATCAAGAGGTGGATTTCGCTGTAAAACCATTGTTATGGATGCTAGAAAAAGGATCTCAAAAGAAGGAAAAACAACCCATCAATCATCACCATGAACTCGCGAGAAAAATCGCTGCAGAATCGATGGTATTGCTAAAAAACGAGGGTATTTTACCACTAAATACCAATCAAAGGGTGGCTTTGATTGGACGATTCGCTAAAGAACCCAGAATCCAAGGCAGTGGGTCCTCAAAGGTAAATCCTCAATGTGTGGATAGTTTATTGGATGTTTTTACTGCTTCGGGCATTTCATTTGAATATGCCGACGGCTATACCTTAGAACCAAAAGAAAATCCAAACCATATTCAGGAAGCATTGAAGGTGTGTGAAAATAAAGATGTGATTGTTCTATCGATTGGGTTAACAGAATTATTTGAATCCGAAGGATACGACCGAACACACTTAAATATTCCCCTTCAACAGCTAAAATTGATTGAGGCTATTACTGAAAAACACGACAATGTTGTGGTTGTTTTACAAGGTGGGTCTGTCACACTCATCCCATATAAGGATAAAGTTCAGGCCATCTTAAATGCATATCTACCGGGTGAAGCTGGTGCATTAGCGATTCATGATATTTTATATGGTAAAGTAAACCCAAGTGGTAAACTGGCTGAAACTTATCCAATCCATTTAGATGATACGTCCTCTTATCCATTCTTTCCAGGAGGGACAAAGTCGGTATATTATGCAGAATCTATATACATTGGTTATCGATATTTTGATAAAAAGGGCCTCATGGTTACTTATCCATTTGGATTTGGGTTAAGTTATAGCACCTTCAAAATTGAAAATGTTAGATTTTCGAACAAACATGTCAAAGTGAATCACACGTTGAAAGTCACCATGGATGTATCCAACACATCCACGGTAGACGGTAAAGAAATCGTCCAAATTTACATTTCTGATTTAGGCACTGAGATTCACAAACCATCTCAAGAGTTAAAAGCATATCAAAAAGTATTCGTGAAAGCTCAAAGCAAAGTAGAGGTAACCCTTGAACTGAAGTATAGTGATTTTGAGTATTATGATACCGATATCGATGAATTTAGGGTCAAGCAGGGTCACTATGAAATCAAAATTGGCGATTCCTCGAGAACGTTCTATCACATCGAAAAAATCCAAGTGGAAGGCGATCATATAGATTCAACTGAACCAACGGTATATCACACTTTTGACCGTTATATCAGTGTGCATGACTTTGAAGCATTATATGGGGTACTCCCTCCTAAAGAAGATACTGAAAAACACAAGTATCACCTCAATTCGACGATTGGTGAAATTAAAGATACGCGTATTGGTGGCTTTATCTACAAGATTGGCATCAAGGAAATTCAAAAAACACCTGCAGATGCGGCAACCAAACGCATGATGAAAGAACAATTTGAAGAATTGCCACTCAGAGCTATTCCATTATTCTCAGGCGATAAATTCACGCATCGACGCGTTTTAGGACTTATCGATATCATGAACAAACACCCTTTTAGAGGGGTGGTTAAATTATTATGATGATTTTAGGCATACCTGTGCATGAAATGCTACATGAACACCCTAATGATTTGTTCTTTTTGATGCATGGCCATTTTGGCAATAAATCATTTTCACAATTCAATGGGTTAGCTGAACAATTGTATGAGATGGGTTATGATGTGGTTTCCATCGACGCTTACAAGCATGGGGAACGACTACAAGCGCCTTATTTATTAAATGATCCTGTAGAAACCACATTAGCCATGGTGGATGTCATCGAACACACGGTAACGGATATTGTGAGGTTATATCAAAAGCATTATCATCATAAAAATCGATCTGTATCCATTTTAGGGATATCCATGGGTGGACATATTGCGTTTTTGTTGAACCGATACCTTCAGTTGGACTTTTGTATCCCTATCATTGGGTCACCCAACTTAAAGTTACATTACGTGATTAAGAAAAAGCCTATTTTAGGTAATAGAATGAATGGAATTGAGTCTAAACTCAATGAACTGACACTTCAGGCGTCGGATTTTCATCCGCGCTATGCACTGGTGCTGAATGGTGAACAAGATGATGTGGTTTCATTTGAACCTGCAAAAACATTTATGGCTGGTTTAAACCATGATCAATACAGTTATAGAGGTTATCCGTGTGGACACGAATTAACCTCTAAGATGATTCAAGATATCATTACATACGTGAGGTCAAAACAATGAAAGTACTGGTTGTCAGATTATCTGGACTCCATTGTGGGTCTTGTTTAAACACCATCGAACGTCTTAGTAAAGATGCAGGTGCACTCAAAGTAGATATCAATATGCATACCATGATTGGGAAGTTCTATTATGATGAAATGGATGAAAACGTCGTGATTGAAACCATAGAAAATCATGGTTATCACGCAGAAAAACTCACCACCTACGATGAAGGAGAAGCTTAATGTATTGTCCAAACTGTGGCCATGAATGTAACAATGTTCATGACAGACGCTATTTTGAATGGTTCTTTCTATCATTATTCTTTCCATATATAGGGTTCATTGCCTATTTCCTTTTCAAAGAGTATAACAAAAGAGCAGCGAAACAAGCACTCAATGGGGTGATAGCGTTCGTTGGTTTTGTTATTGTCGGATTTTTGATACTTATTTTATATTCAGTATTCATGGGTTTGAGCCATGCCTGAACGTTGTATTCACTGTGGATATGTCCACACCAAAGAGGATACTTATTGTCCTGGATGTGGCCTTTTAGCGGATCCAATCGAGGATAAATCCATCGCTGACCATATAATATGGTTTGTTTTAGGTGCGATATTAAACCTATTTACAGTGCTAATATATGCATTATATTTTAAAAAAGAACCTAAAAAAGCCTTGGCTATGCTGTTAGGCATGTTTTCAATATTTACTTTGTACGGTTTAGTCGAGATTTTTAATTTGATATTCAAATAAATTTTACTCAGAATGATTGACAAATGAGCCTATTTGGATTACAATAGCATATGACTACAATAAAGGAGGATATCATTCTATGGCATTCGAACGCGTTAAAAAAATGATATTAAATGAGTTAAAAGTTGAAGAGTCAAAAATCACATTAGAAGCTCGCTTACAAGAAGATCTTGGTGCGGATTCATTAGACGCAGTTGAATTAATTATGAACATTGAAGATGAATTTGATATTTCAATTTCAGACGAAGCTGCTCAAAATTTAAAGACTGTTGGCGATTTAGTCAAATATATCGAGTCGCAAGGTAAATAAGGACATTGTTCCTTATTTTTTTCTTTTCAAATGGTTTTTAAAGGCGTATAATGTCTTTATGTAGGAGGGTTTACGTATGAAATTACTGATTTTTATTTTAAATAAAACAGAAAAACTAGACCGTCTGTTGAAAGAACTTGCAAATGCACATTTAACAGGCGCGACCGTATTTAATTCGTCTGGTATGGCTTCGCAATTATCCAGAACCAACGACGAGTCTTTAAGCAATATCTTCGGCTCATTAAGACAACTATTGAAAGACAATCAAAAAGAAAATAAAACCATCATGATGGTAGTTAAGGAAGAACGTATCCCTGATATTGAAGCGATTATCAACCAAGTCGTTGGTAACATCAATGAACCAAATACAGGCATCTTGTTCACAGTTCCAATTGACTTTATTAGAGGTTACAAGCAATAGTATGGTTCTCTTTTATTTATCCGTTATTTTATTAACGGGACTTTTGTTTGGTAAGCTTGCGAAAAAGTTTAAATTACCAAACGTTACCGGCTATTTATTGGGTGGTCTTTTGATTGGTCCCATCCTTGGATTGTTAGGGGTTCATGTCATTCCTGAATCCGAATTTGAAGAATTGCATGTCATCAGTCAGATTGCGCTAGGATTTATTGCTTTCTCAATTGGGACTGAATTTCAATTATCTTATTTTAAACGCGTAGGCAAATTACCAATTGTAATTGCGACACTTGAGTCATTCTTTGCCATCGTAGTAGTATTTGTTACATTAATTGCTTTTGGCAATGACGTTCGTTTCTCGTTGGTATTGTCTGCGATTGCAGCAGCGACTGCACCTGCAGCCACCATCATGGTTATTAAACAATACAAAGCCAAAGGTGAAGTTACTGAAAACTTGTTAAGTGTGGTTGCGATTGATGATGCGACTGCGATTGTATTCTTTGGATTATTTGTTGCTGTAGCGAAAGCCATTGGCAATGCCTCTGGCGATATCAACTTGGCTTGGATGATTTCTAAACCATTTGTTGAAATTGTCATGAGTTTGGGTATTGGTGGATTGGCCGGAGTACTGATTTCATTTGGATTCAAGTGGTTCACAGGTCGTGGGAATCGTATTTCATTATTACTGGCATTCATCTTTTTAGTGGCTGCAATGCCTGAATTGATAGAACAAGTGTTGCCAGACTTTGAGGTTTCTACCTTACTCGCTTGTATGATGATGGGTGCGGTATTTACCAACTTAACCAAAGAAGATGTTTTAGATACAGTAATGTATTTAGTCGATAGAGTCACCCCACCTATATTCATCATGTTCTTCGTCATCTCTGGTGCCGAATTACAATTTGATGTGTTATTAACCGTGGGTGGTATTGGTGTTATTTACATTGTTGGTCGTGTGATTGGTAAACTTTTCGGTGCCTTCTTAGGTGCAGAAATTGCCCATGGATCACACAATGTGAAGAAGTATTTAGGTTGGGGCTTGGTACCTCAAGCTGGGGTCGCAATAGGGTTAACCATCGTGGCTGCCAACATTGTACCTGAATATGCAGCTAAGATTTCCGCCATCATTTTATCCGCGACATTCGTTTATGAATTGGTTGGACCACTCATTACGAAGACTGCACTGACCAAAGCTGGCGAAATTACACCTGAAATGGCTCAACAAAAAATGTCACATTAATCAAAAATGCACGATGCGTCGTGCTTTTTTTGACAATTTGTTTTAATTGACCACGAATTGTTTTATAATGGAAAATATGAAAGAGTGATGTTATGGAATATAATTTTAATGCCATTGAAAAAAAGTGGCAAACCTATTGGTTTAATCATAAAACCTTTAGAACAGAAAATGATCAAATCAAACCGACTTATTATGTGATGAACATGTTTCCTTACCCATCCGCACATGGGCTACATGTTGGACACATTGAGTCATACACAGCGACCGATATCATGAGTCGTTTTAAACGCATGCAAGGCTATAATGTCTTACATCCGATGGGATGGGACGCTTTTGGTCTACCTGCAGAACAATACGCATTACAAACTGGTAATGATCCAAAAGACTTTACCTATAAGAATATTCAAAACTTCAAACGTCAAATCATTGAAGCTGGGATTGGTATCGATTGGGACAGAGAATTCGCAACCGCTGATAGTGATTACTATAAGTGGACCCAATGGATTTTTATCCAACTCTTTAAGCATGGTTTAGCTGAAAGAAGAGACGTTGAAGTCAACTGGTGTGAAGGATTAGGTACCGTCCTGGCCAACGATGAAATCGAAATTAGAGATGGCGTCATGGTCTCAGAACGTGGACACTACCCTGTGACCAAGAAAGCCATGAAACAATGGGTGCTAAAGATTACCAAATACGCTGACCGCTTATTAGAGGATTTAAATCTTCTGGATTGGCCAGAACACATCAAAGAGATGCAACGCAATTGGATCGGCAAATCAACCGGTGCGAAAATCACCTTCAAAGTAGCCCATAGCGATCTTTCATTTGATGTATTTACCACCCGTCCTGATACCCTTTATGGTGCAACCTATTGTGTATTGGCACCTGAAAACCCGATGGTATTAGACATCATTACCCAAGATGAATTATCCACTGTCAAAGCTTATATTGAACAAACTAAACAAAAAACCGACCTCGATCGTGGTGATTTGAATAAAGATAAAACCGGTGTATTCACTGGGGCTTACGCCATTAATCCAATCAACAACCAAAAAGTACCGATTTGGATTGCGGATTATGTCCTCGCTTCTTATGGTACAGGCGCAGTCATGGCTGTCCCTGCACACGACGAACGCGATTATGCTTTCGCCTTAAGACATGGTCTTGACATTGTTAAAGTCATTGAATCCGAAGAAGAAGGCTGCTATACAGGGGATGGTATTCACATCGAATCCGGTATCATCAATGGTTTAAACAAAGATGAAGCCAAAGAAACCATCATCGCTTATCTAGAATCTCAAGGTCTTGGTAAAAAAGAAATCACCTATCGCTTACGAGACTGGGTATTCTCGCGTCAACGTTATTGGGGCGAACCATTCCCGGTGTTGTTTGATGAAGAAGGCAACACCATCGCTTTAGATGAATCAGAACTTCCACTTGAACTCCCTAAGATGCTCAACATCAAACCTTCAGGTACTGGGGAATCACCACTAGCAAATCTTTATGAATGGATCAACATCAAAAAGGATGGCAAGTTCTATAAACGTGAAACCAACACCATGCCTCAATTGGCAGGTTCAAGCTGGTATTATATCGGTTATGTATTAAAGACATTGGTTGGATTCATTCCACTCAATACCGAAGAAGCGCGAAAAGAACTCGATAAGTGGTTACCAGTCGATATTTATATCGGTGGTGCAGAACACGCCGTAGGACACTTATTGTATTCTCGTTTCTGGCATAAGTTCCTCTTCGATTTGGGCTTAGTATCAACCAAAGAACCATTCATGAAGCTATTGAATCAAGGGATGATCTTAGGGTCTGATAACCAAAAGATGAGTAAATCGAGAGGCAATGTCGTAAACCCAGATGAAGTCATCGAAAACTACGGTGCAGATACATTACGCCTTTATGAAATGTTTATGGGGCCACTAGAAGCCGATAAACCATGGAACACGGAAGCGATTGACGGGTCTAAACGATTCTTAGAACGCGTATGGCGTATGTACTATTTACCGATTGAAGACGCAGCAACTGAACTGGATTTTGTCTACCATCAAACGGTAAAAAAAGTCACTGAAGACTATGAAAAACAAGCCTTTAATACAGCGATTTCTCAAATGATGATTTTCGTCAACGAAGTTTACAAACAAAAGCGTTTGTCAAAAGAACAAGCGATTGGGTTCTTGAAACTCTTAAATCCGATTGCCCCACACATCACAGAGGAACTGTTCCAAACGGTATTCAATAAAAAAGACACACTGACTTATCAAGAATGGCCAAGTTTTGATGAATCTAAACTGGTTTTAAATGAGATTGAAGTGGTCATTCAAGTCAATGGTAAACTCAGAGACCGCGTATTTGTATCTCCAGATGAAGCAGGTGACATCGTTAAACAGAAAGCCTTATTGGCTGAAAACGTGGTTCGCTTTACTGAAGGCAAACAAATCGTAAAAGTCATCTATGTCCCAGGTAAACTGGTCAATGTGGTTATAAAAGAATAAATGAAGGTGTACAGTTTAGGCTGTACACTTTTTTCGTATTACATACGACTAAGGTAGAACCCTTTATTCATCAAAATCACGTGTTATAATGAGAAAAATATGAAAAAAGATTTATGGCTTAATCTTCAAGACTGGTTACAAGTCTGAAACAAGCCCTGCATTCTCTAACATCAACTTCGCACCATACAAGAGCTGATAATAATAGAATGACGTTGTGTGTACTTAACCTTTGTTTTATTCTTCTAACATTTTAACAACACAATCAAGAAGTCCACACCCTCTTTAGGTAGCGGGATGAATTGATTTTTTCTTTTGATTTATGTATACAAATGCCCATAAATAATGTTATAATATAGTTGAAAAATCTCTATACAT
>NZ_JAOVQM010000014.1 GCF_025742995.1 Paracholeplasma manati
TTTATACGTATATTTAATTATATAGAAAGTCGTGAAAGAGGGTGTTTTAAACGGGGTATTCTAGAAAATTTTATAAAAGTCACAAATCAATTGTTAGAAGATAGAACAATAAAAGACGAACTTTCCTAGTAAATAAAAAGAGATTGCTCACGCAACCTCTTACATCATCCATTATCGAATGAATTCTGCTTTCTTTTTTACAAAATCAATAATTGCTTTGGTATATTCTGTACTGGTTTCATTTTTCATTTGATACATCGATTCATCGGCTTTTTTGATTAAGTCATAAATCAACTGATCACCGCTTGAATCAAATGCCAAACCAATCGATACACTGATTTTATCCATGATGTTGGTATTCTCACATATGGATAATATATGATCTTTTATTTCAATCAATTTGGATTCAGACGTGTTTGGAATCAAAATCAAGAATTCATCGCCCCCAATACGGGCGATTTCTTTTTTCTCGAGTGTAGACATGACTTGTTTGATTTTGGACGACACTGCTTTTAACAGGAAATCACCGCGTTCATGTCCCAAATAGTCATTGTTCACTTTAAGTCCATTTAAATCTAAAGAAATGGCACCTAAATTCGGTTGGTTATTATAAACCTTAAGCTTATTTTCGATGTAATTGCGGTTATTTAATCCCGTCATCGCGTCAAAGTTAGACAATTGATTGAGTTCTCTTAAAAGCTTGAATACTTGGGTTTCATCATACAACAGAATCATATATCCATAGTGATTCTTCTGTATATAGAATTTACGTTCTCTGACATGATAGTGGTCTTTGTTTTGTGCGACCTCAACATCGACCTCATAGTTTCGATAAAAGACAATTTGGTCCTTTAACCCTTCATACAAGAAATCCAGTTTTTTACCGACATAATCCGTTGGTTTAACACCATACTTGGTCGTTAATAGTTCACTGAATTCAACGATTCTTTTATCTGAATCGGTTAAAATATACAACTCACGCATATTCGATAAGATTTTCCCTCGTCCACTCGTTAAGAGGTTGAAAATCATATCATTGGTATAAATCACACGGTACAAGATGAATGTACCAAATGCGAGAGATACATACGTCAAGTCAATATCGGTATCTATAAATAATAGGTCAATGAAGTTTAGGGCCAATACCACAATCACCGCGATGATGATGGTTTTCGTGACTGCTTCATAACTGCGAATGGTATCCTTCTTCTTCATCACGTAATAGAATAGCGCGATGATGGCGTAGACCATCACAGCGTAACTGAAGATGAGATGATATAGGTATAACGGCCCTTTATCTGCGAAATAGAGGTCTGAAAATACAGTCATTTCTTCCAGTGATAGTCGAACAAACCACGGGTATAGGTTATTGGTGAAAGCCAAGATGACTTCTACAATACCCAGCATCATTAAAGCGATTAATATCGCCTTTGGTAACTTCTCTTCTACATAATCATAAATGGTACACAATGAAAATACCATCACCATAAATTTCATTGGGTAACCAAGTAAATGGGCATGGTACACAACAAATGGCACCGATGAAATACGTTCGATGAAAATGAGTACCGTCCAGATGAAGGTTGTGAGCATCAATAGTTTTAAACAGCGGTATTTTGCTTCACGGCTGCTTTTAAATAGATTCACCACTGGGATGAATGTCATAAACCCAACTACAACCAACAATATCAATAAGAATTCATGCATAATCTTCACCTACTTATATGAACATTATACCAAACATTTGAGTTTCAAAGTTTAATGATAATTAAATTCTTGTTTAATTCATATTATGTATTGCACAACCAGTCAATTTTGGAAATTTTATAATCAAAATCCATACTTTTTCCCATCATTACATAAAGAATGCGTATCATTTTGTGTAAACACTTTGTCAAGGTATACTGAGGTTGAAAAGGTAACATAAATTCATATTTACCTTAATAACGATCACAGGAGGCTACTATGTTATTTGATGTATACGATCCACTGAAGAAAAAGATGTTTCAGATTTTGGATCAAGAGGGTGCGGTTCTAAATGCGAAAGATGAACCAAACATCCCTAAAGATGTCTTACTCAAAATGTATGAAACCATGACTTTAGGCCGTATTGCAGACTTAAAAGCGGTTCAGTTCCAAAGACAAGGTCGTTTGCTTACCTACGCACCAAACGTCGGTCAAGAAGCTGCACAAATCGGACCGATGGCAGCGTCTACTGACCGTGACTGGTTGGTGCTTGCGTTCCGTGAATTCAACGCGATGTTGTATAAAGGGGTTACCCTTGAACAATACTTCTTGTATTGGTTTGGGAATGAAAAAGGCTCCCATTTCAATGAGGGTGTGAAAGTCTTACCGGTCAACATCCCGATTGGATCACAAATCTCTCACGCGGCTGGTTTAGCCTATGCTGCGAAGATTCAAAAAAAGGACGAAGTTGCGTTTGTTTATATTGGTGATGGAGGTACATCCCACGGCGAATTCCACGAAGGTTTGAACTTTGGTGCGGTTTATAGCGCACCGATGATTGTGGTCATTCAAAACAACCAATGGGCGATTTCAACGCCACGTGCGAAAGCCACCAAAGCGGAAACCCTTGCTCAAAAAGCGATTGCTTATGGTATCCCAGGGATTCAAGTCGATGGGAACGACGTGTTAGCGATGTATGTCGCTGCTCAAGAAGCCATTAAGTTAGCTAAATCCGGCAAAGGACCTGTGTTGATTGAAGCGGTCACTTATCGTATTGGTGCGCATACCACTTCTGACAATCCGAAGATTTACCGTTCGGATGAAGAGGTCGAATCATGGGCAAAGAAAGACCCACTCAAACGTTTTAGAAATTACTTACTCAATAAAGGCATCATCACAGAAGATTCGGATGCGAAACTCAATGAAACCTATAACCAACTCGTATTGGATACCTTTAAAAAAGTGGAAGACAGTGGTTTAGAGACTTTAGAAGAGGTCTTTGGACATACCTATGCAGAACTTACCCCACAACTCAAAGAACAATACGAATTACTCAAGAAACAAGCGGAGGCGGGAGAATAATATGGCAATCCTTAATGTATTAGAAGCCGTCAATAAGGCTTTAGAAACCGAAATGCAAAAAGACCCAACGGTCGTTGTTTACGGCGAAGACGCTGGTTTTGAAGGCGGTGTCTTCAGAGCGACCGCTGGTTTACAAGCCCAATTTGGGGTAGACCGTGTATTTGATACCCCAATTGCTGAAGGGGCCATTATTGGTTCTGCTGTCGGGATGGCCATCAATGGCTTGAAACCGGTGGTTGAATTACAATTCTCTGGGTTCATGTTCCCAGGGTTCAATCAAATCGCGACCCATGTTGCGAGATATCGTAACCGTTCTAGAAGTAAATACAATCTTCCGATGGTCATTCGTATGCCATACGGTGGTGGTGTCAAAGCGTTGGAACACCACTCTGAAAGTTTAGATACCTTATTCGCTCACATCCCAGGGTTAAAACTGGTGATTCCATCCACCCCTTATGACGCATTGGGTTTATTAAGAAGTGCTTTACGAGACCCAGACCCGGTTGTTTTCATGGAACCGAAACGCATTTACCGTGCGTTTAAACAAGAAGTGCCGGATACCGATTATGTGGTACCGATTGGTAAAGCAAAAGTCGTTAAAGAAGGTAAAGACGTGACTGTCGTAGCGTGGGGTGCCATGGTGCGTGAAGTCGAAGCTGGATTGGCGTTACTTAAAGAAGACAATATCTCAGTTGAATTGATCGACCTAAGAACCATTGCCCCATTTGATGTCGAAACCATCGTCAACTCGGTGAAAAAGACCGGTCGTTTACTCGTGGTTCATGAAGCGGTCAAATCCTTTGGACCTGGGGCGGAAATCATCTCTGTGGTCAATGAAAAAGCGTTCTATCACTTAGAAGCCGCACCGAGACGCTTAACCGCACCAGACATCACCGTACCACTGCCACGTGGCGAACACCATTTTATGATTCACCCGAAACAAATCGCGGCAGAAATTAAATCGCTTTACGCCGTGAAAGCGTAGGAGGTCATTATGTATAATTTTAAATTCCCAGACATTGGTGAAGGCATTCATGAAGGTAAGCTTTTAAAATGGTTTTTCAAAAAGGGCGATACCGTCAAAGAAGGCGAAACCTTGTGTTTGGTTGAAACCGATAAAGTCAACGCAGAAATCCCCAGCCCTTTGACAGGTGTCATCGATACATTAGGGGTCGCTGTCGGTGAAATCATCCACGTGGGTGAAACCCTCGTCTTGATTCAAGATGGCACCGCACCAACCAAATCAGAACCGAAAAAAGAGACCACCTCGGTGGATGAAGGTGAAAACGCAGGGGTGGTTGGACAACTCGAAGTATCCTCTGAAGTCATCGCTTCTGCTGTAGAAGAAACCACCGAAGCCAAAGTCAACACCAAAGTATTGGCTTCTCCTCTCGCAAGACAACTCGCGTTAGACAATCAAATTGACATCAAATCCTTAAAAGGGTCTGGTGAATTTGGTCGAATCCTTAAAACAGATGTTGAAAACGCCATCGCGTCTATATCATCCAAACCAGTTCAACCAAGCATTCCAGTACCGCCAATGACAACTGCCAAAGAAGGCATTCGTCGTGTGCCGATTTCATCCGTTCGTAAAGCGATTGTTACCGCGATGACTCTATCCAAACAAATCATCCCGCATACTGTATTGATGGATGAACTCGATGTGTCTGAACTTGTCCATTTGAGAAACGATCAAAAAGGTCTCGCATCCGAAGCAGGCATCCATCTGACTTACATGCCTTTCATCATCAAAGCGTTAACCTTAACCTTAAAAGAGTTCCCGATTTTCAACGCGTCGTTTGACCATGAAAAGGGCGAAATTCTTTATAAAGATTTCATCCACATCGGTTTCGCAACCGATACCCCAGATGGGTTGATTGTTCCAAACATCAAAAATGCCGATCAACTCTCGATTTTTGAACTCGCACAACAACTCAAAGACTTACAAACGAAAGCCATCCATAAAACCATTCAACTCAAAGACATTCAAAATGGTACCTTTACCGTGACCAATTATGGCGCGTTCGATTCCACCTTCGGGGCACCCATCATTAAATACCCAGAAGTCGCCATCATGGGCATCGGTAAAATCCAAGCCAAACCGATTATTAGAAACAATGAAATTGTGATTGGACAAGTCATGCCGATTTCATTCGCGGTTGACCATAGAATCATCGATGGGGCGGATGCCGGCCGCTTCGTCATGAAGTTTAAATCATACTTAAAGAACCCTGTGTTCATGTTATTAGCGTCATGACCTACGATATTTTAATATTAGGTGGCGGACCCGGCGGTTATGTCGCTGCCATCAAAGCAGCTCAACTCGGCTATCAAGTCGGACTCGTTGAAAAAAACGCCTTGGGTGGCGTTTGTTTGAACGAAGGTTGTATCCCAACCAAAACGTTGTTAAAGAATGCGAAAGTATACCGATTGATGAAACACGCTTCTGCTTATGGTATCCATATCGATGACAGTGCGGTAACCTTCAATTGGACCGACATGCTTTCGCGTAAAAATAAAGTCATCAAAACCTTAACCGATGGGGTTAAAGGGTTATTAAAGAAAAATGGTGTGACTGTGCATAATGGTTATGGTGAAGTATTGAATCCAACCACCGTTAAAGTGGGGGATGAAACCTTAGCCACCAAATACCTCATTCTCGCGACCGGTGCTTCACCAGTCATCCCCAATATCCCTGGGTTAAAAGAAGGGTTTGAAAGACAGTTTGTCTATACCTATTCTTCTTTATTGAACTATCCGAATGTACCTGCATCCTTGACCATCATTGGTGGCGGGGTCATCGGGTTAGAATTCGCGACCTTATTCTCCAGTTTCGGCACAAAAGTTACGGTGATTGAACGTCTGGATCAAATCTTAAGTGCAGTCGATGACGATGTTCGTCAAGCCTATTTACGACTCCTTAAAAAAGAAAAGATTGAAGTGATTACTGGTGCATCCGTGACTGAAATCCAAACAGATGCTGTTGTTTATGAACATCAAGGGTCATCTAAATCGATTCAAAGCGATATCGTATTGTTATCGGTAGGTATGAAACCAAACCTTGAAGCGTTCAAAGCATTGAATCTTGAAACCACCAAACAAGGGGTGGTCGTGAATGCACACCTACAAACCAATATCCCAAACGTATACGCGATTGGTGACATCACTGGCAAAATGATGTTAGCCCACGCAGCGTCCGCTGAAGGGGTTACGGCTGTTGAACACATCAGTGGTAAAGATGTGTCCTTCTCCTTCGACCATGTGCCTAGTGCGATTTACGGGTTCCCAGAAATCGCTTGGATTGGTTTAACCGAAGCGGCTGCGAAAGCCGATAACATCCCTTACAAAACCTCTAAGTTCCCTTTAATGGCCAATGGTCGTTCTTTAGCTGAAGGAGAAACCGATGGGTTTGTAAAAGTCGTGGTTCATCCAGACACTGGTGAAATCATTGGTGCGCATATTCTCGCATCGAACGCATCCGACTTACTCGCTGAAGTGGTGCTCGCCATCAAGTCTGAAGCGACCATCGCCGATGTCGCGAATGCGATTCACTTACACCCAACGGTATCAGAAACCGTGATGGAATCCGCTTTAGGTGCGATTCATAAACACATCCATATCTAACAATAAAGGCATTCCACGTGGAATGCCTTTTCGCTATTCAAATAAGGTTTTGGTGAATGGTTCTAAAGACTTTTTGAGCGATGCATCGATGGTGTTTAGCTTTAGTTCATACGCTTCTTTTTCAAATCGACTGCCGTAGAATTGATTGAAATGAAGGGATAGTATCGGTGTGGTTAACACCAAGGTCTCAATCAAACCGTCTTTGATACTCACTTTGAGGGCGTGTTCTCCAATTGTTTTTTGGATTTCAAAAGCAGGGGACTCTCCAAAGTTCCACCCCCAGCTCAGATACTTCTCTTGTTTCAGTGCTTCGATGGCTTTTAAGTCAGCTTCGCATAAACTCAAGAAATGAGATTGAATGTCTTCTGTATTGAGCCAATATTTCAATAGCGCTGTTTTAAACACATCGATGTCCATAGAGGTTTTTAAATGTGTATTCACATTGGTAACCCGACTTCGATTCGAATCCACCGCAACACTCGCAATGTCTTTGGTTTTGGGTTTTAAGACTTTGCTTAAGGTGTCTAGATTCGTTTCAAACAAAATGGTGCCGTGATGTAACATCTTTTTTTGATGATACATTTGGGCATTTCCACTGAATTTATCGGTTCCGATGACCAAATCGCTTTTTCCACTGAAAGACGCGTTCACACCCATCTGTTGTAGGAAATCAACCACCGGTTGTGTGAATGATCGGTAATTTTTCAAGACATCTTGATAGTGTTTAGAGATGATGGAAAAGTTTAAATTACCCAAATCGTGATACACTGTACCACCACCGGATATTCGCCTAATGATGGGAATATCGTGCTTTTTACAATACTCGACATTGACCTCACCATAAACCACTTGGTTTCGCCCCACAATCACTGAAGGTGCATTTACCCACAGTAAAAGGATGTCTTCTTCACAATCCATGTGTTTTAAGACATATTCTTCTAATGCGAGATTAAAATGAGGGTCATGTAAGTGATTTAGGATGGTCTTCATAAATTACCTTTAGGGATAAAAAACTATCTTTTCGCTTGGATGATGTCTTCGATGGTGTTCGAAATGTCTTCGATGACTTCTGATAATACTTGGTCTGTGGATAAATCCACGCCTACCATCTTCGCTAGGTCTAGTGGAGACTTAGTCCCGCCTGCTTTCAAGACTTCAATCCATGCTTGTGGTTCGATTTGCTTGTCTTGAATCATGCGCGATACTTTGGTACCTAAGGTTAATCCGGCAGAGTAGGTATATGGATATAAACCCATGAAGTAGTGTGGTTGTCTCATCCAAGTGAGTCCAGCCCACTCAGGAATCTCAACCGCATCACCCCAAAATTGTCTTAATACACCGAGTTTGATGTTGTTTAGGATATTGGCGGATAAAGGTTGTTTTTGATCGACTTTTTTATAAACTTCTCGTTGGAAAGCAGCTTCTAGTAAATGGGTCACGAAATTGTGATAATACGTTCTGGAAATCATCACCGATTTAATCCAAGTTTTTTCGCGTTCTGAGGATGCTTTTTGGATCAAGTGGTTCGCCATCAATAATTCATTGGTAGTCGATGGGGCTTCGATGAAGTACATCGATGGTCTCGTATTTAAAATGCTTTGATTGGCATTGGCGTATTGGAAATGTCCCGCATGACCAAGTTCATGGGCTAATACCATGACTTCATCCATTTGACCATTCCAGTTGATGAGGATATAGGAGGATGCGCCATAAGGTGAAGAACAGAACCCACCGGTGGATTTACCTTGGTTTTGTGGGAAATCAATCCAGCGTTCATCAAACGCACGATGAACGATTTGGTTGTATTCTGGTCCTAAAATGGATAAGCCTTCTTTTAAGAGCTCTTTAGACGCTTCAATCGATACTTTCGGTTCAAAGGTAGGGTCAACAGCGATTTTCAAGTCCGCGTAAGTCATCTTGTCTAACCCATGGATGTCTTTTAATAATAACGCGTACTTGCGCATCGCAGGTGCGAGTTTCGTCATGATGCCATCGATTTGACGGTCCATGAAGTCTTTCGATACCTTTTGACCATCGAGTAGATAATCAAAGACACTTGGATAACCCCTGAGTTCAGATAGAATCTTCTCTTTTTGAACATGGGCTTGGTAATTGCTGGCAAAACCATGTTGGTATTCAGAAAGCTTTTGATAGAAGGTTTCATAAGCCTTTCTTCTAACGGCTGGATTGACTTCATATTCATACTCATTTTCAAATAAGGTGAATGAATTGGGATAAGTCACACCATCCACTTCAAAATCGTTGAATTTCATGTCTGCCAGTTTGAAGCGATTATAGTGCATATATGACGCATTGAGGACAGGTGATAACGACACCAAGGTTTTTTCAATCTCTGGTGATAAGGTATGTTTCTTGTCTTCAATGATTTCTTCTAGATAGTATTTGTTGTTATCGCTTAATGCGGCTGCTTTTAAGAGTAATTCATCGGGTTGTTGTTTGAGTTCATTGGTTAAGAAAGCCATCTTTTTAGAGATGCTTTGAAAACGCATCATGGCTTTCCCTTGACGCATTTGATTTTCTTCCGATATCGAATCGGTAGAGGATTGTAACGACCCATAAGCCCCAATTCTAGACAGTCTACCTTGGATGTCTTGGAATTGATTGAGTGCTTCATGGATGGTTTGTTCGGATGATAGTTTGTTTTCAAATTGTTGACAAAAAGCATCGATGTCTGTTTCAACTTGATCAAACGCTTCTAAATAAAGTGCTTCACTTTTAAATAAATTCGCCATGTCCCAAGTCTGATTGATATTGAGTTCATGACGTTTAGGTAATTGTTTTTTCATTGTATTCGCCCCTTTGAAAAGATTATAACACAGGTGAAATGGGAGTGAATGAAGGAATTGCATCCTTGTTGGTAAATCCGAATCGATTAAAGCATGCTATAAGTAAAAAAACATCCCTCTATCGTTAGCTTTCGATTATTGGGATGTTTTCATCATATCGATTTATTTTTGTTTTAATTGGGTGAGCAGTTCGTTCAAACGCTTGTCTAAAGTTTCTGGCTTTTTCGCTTCTACTACCTTTCGAACCATTTCTTTTCGATTCGAATAGGCGGCTTGATTGAAGACATCCATTAATTGATGTTCATTCAAAAAACGAGCTAAGACCTCTGGGATTTCAACATCCCTTCTACCTTCAATCAAAGTGAGTGTTACTATGATGGTATCCCCGCCACGTATACCTGTTTGTTCACGGTGTTCTTTCGATAGTGGAATCAAGTATTTACCACTCATGACCGCGACGGTCGATGGGTATTCATAATTACCGATTGTTACCATTACCGGTGGTTTCTTCGCTTTGCCTAAAGCTTCTAAATTGACTTGTGGTACTTCGATACCGGTGTTATTACCGAATGACAAAACGGTGGTCTTAAATTGGGTCTTAATCATGTTTATGTTCTCCTTACCATTTTAATATAGCTGTCGAAGTTCAATTTGACCTTCGCCATTGCCTTGCGGATCAGGTGCTTTTTTGGCCCAGCAAATGGCTTCTTCTTTCGATTTCACGTCAATTAAGAAAAAACCAGCTACGAGGGTACTTGGGTTTTCAAATGGACCTTCTGTGATGATGGCTGGTTCACCTGGGGTTGTGAATGAAAAGCGTAACCCATTCGAACTGGGTTGTAGTCCCTTGGCCATCACTTTAACCCCAGCCGAATCTAATAAATCATTGTATTCATCCATCGCCAACATTAATTTTTTATCAGGTAAATTCGCGCCTTCTGAGTTTTTAGAAGCCTTGATGATCATCATAAATAGCATACACATACCTCACTCAATTGTTCTGCTTTATTTCATTATATCATGACAAGAAAAAAACGCCTGGAATGGCGTTTTGTGTGAATTAATCGAAACCCATTTAATTGGATATTATCGTTTTGAATAATAATCTTTGACCATTAAAATCAAATCCGCTTCATCCACTTCATAAGACTTACACATATCTAACGCATGGTATAAAATATCCTTCACCGCTTCAATTCTCTTTCGGTTCAGCATCGATGTTGAGTTATTCTTAACATAAGAGCCCTTACCAACCACCGTATAGATATAACCATTGCTTTCGAGCATTTCCCATGTTTTTTTAACTGTGATGATGCTGATTCGCAAATCTTTCGCAATCACTCTAATGGAGGGGAGTGCTTCATCGGGCTTTAAATCCCCATGGATGATTTGAGCAGAGATTAAATCATACAATTGTTGATATATCGGGATTTGTGAACCCATACTGATCTGGATGTCTTTCATATATCAAGTTTCGAAAAATTCATTTGTGAAAGTTTAACAGCCAACAAACTCAGCAGAACACCCATGAGCGTGAGCAGTGTGAAGGGCAGTATTTGGGATGTAAATGACCCTTCAAGAAGGTCTCTAACCCATTGGTAACGGATGGCACCAAACTCAAATATAAACCCATAGATAAGGATGGCGATGTTAGCGTAAATGAGCGGTTTACCAAAAAAGTGAGCCGTTTTAAAATACAGTGGTAAGAATATGACATTGAATACACCAAACATGCCAATACCAACACCAAAGAATGTAAGGTTGATGTCTAAAAATGGATTATAAAGTTCATATACATAATTATGCATGAAACCAAAAACCAGTGCAAATAGTACGTGTAATAATTCTAAGATAAAGATGGACATGGCTTTTGAATTAACGATATCTTTTCTTTCCACAGGTAAAGCCCCAATAAAGTTATAATCTTGATTGCTATTATATGAACCGAACACTTGTGGTATGGTTATCCAAAAGAAATACATAAACACAAATGAATAGATCCAATAAGGGATAAACATCAGTGCCCCTAAAATGATGGGTAAGATGAAATAGAACTTATGAATGGATAAATTGAGTTCTTTATAGAGTAAGTTTTTCATTATTTGTGCTCCTCGTATAATATGTAGTGTAGATTTGGGATCAGGCCCAGCTACATATTGTTATTTATAAGATTGAAGTCCTAGTGTTATAATCAAGTCAAGATATAACCTGAAGAATCCGCTATCGCTCCTTGC
>NZ_JAOVQM010000015.1 GCF_025742995.1 Paracholeplasma manati
GATAGAAGTCAACCCATTTAGAATGAATCTCGCCAGAGAACTTGGCGCAGATTTGGTAATCAACCCAAGAGATACCGACGTCATTCAGGCGGTTTTAAAAGAAACCAATGGTTTAGGTGTCGATGTGGTTGCAGAATTTTCTGGCAATAAAAAAGCGATTGAACAAAGCTTTAAATACATTAAAAAAGGTGGACACATGTCGTTGCTTGGCATCGCATCTGAAAAAATTGAGATTGATATTTCTACCGATGTGGTCTTTAAAGGCATCACCATTTATGGCGTTACAGGTCGTAAGATGTATGAAAACTGGGATCAAGTATCTGCCCTCTTAGAATCCAAAAAGATTCGTTTAGACAAGATTGTCACCCATGTGATCTCGATGAAAGATTATGAAGAAGCCTTTAAAATCATGGCTTCCGGCAATAGTGGTAAAGTTGTACTCATTCCATAGGAGGTTACGATGAACTTTTTAGAAGAAAAGGTCAATGCTTTGAAAGAAGCAGGCATTTACCGTGAATTACCAATAAACGATACACCGATTGACGCCATCATTGAACTCAATGGTAAAAAAGTCATCAATTTGTGTTCAAATAATTACTTAGGGTTTGCTAACCACAAAAGACTCATTGAAGCGTCTAAAAAAGCTTTAGATCAGTATGGGGTTGGCGCAGGTGCGGTGAGAACCATTGTCGGTAACATGCGAATCCACGAAGCACTCGAAGAAACCATCGCGAAATTCAAAAAGGAAGAAGCTGCTTTGGTTTATCAAAGTGGATTCTTATGTAATTTAGGGGTCATTCAAGCGGTAACCACAGAAAAAGACTTGATTTTATCCGATGAACTTAACCACGCTTCAATCATTGATGGTGTGAAGTTATCGAAAGCAGATAAAGCCGTTTATAAGCATTCAAATATGGCGGATTTGGAACGTTTATTGATAGAAAAGCGCAGTCAATATGAACAAGTATTGATCATCACCGATGGGGTATTCTCCATGGATGGGGATTTGGCTAAATTGCCTGAAATTGTCAAACTAGCCAAACAATATAACGCACTTACCTACGTTGACGATGCCCATGGTTCAGGGGTTTTGGGTGAACATGGCCGCGGAACAGTCGACCATTTTCATCTCCATGGGCAAGTCGATTTTATCATTGGTACCTTGTCTAAAGCCATCGGCGTGGTCGGTGGTTATGTGTGTGGTTCGAAAGCCATGAAATCCTATTTATTACACAGAAGTAGACCGCACTTGTTTTCAACTTCGATGCAACCAAGTGCAGCCGCAGCCATCATCGAGGCGTTTCATATGTTGGAATCCTCCGATGAATACACCCTCAAACTTTGGGATAACGCCAGATATTTAAAGTCTAAACTTCAACAGCTTGGCTTTGATATTGGTCATTCAGAAACCCCAATCACCCCAATCATGATTGGTGATGAAGTAAAAACCATGGCATTTTCCAAACAATTGTTAGATAATGGTGTATATGTATCAGGCATCATTTTCCCTACCGTATCCAAAGGTAAAGGCAGAATTCGTGTGATGGTATCCGCATTACACGATAAAGACATTCTAGACCGCGCGGTAGACATCATCGAAAAAACAGCCAAATCGATGCATATCCTGTGAGGTGGATGTATGTTTATACTGGTAGAAACGAAAGAAAACATCAAAAAAATTTCTAAAATGTCTAGAACCATTTGGACAGAAGCGTACAAAAAAATCTTATCCAAAGAACAAATCGATTATATGCTGACCACGTTTTTATCGGTACAGTCGATCAAAGAACAGATCAATACCGGTTATGAGTATTTCATCATTAAAGGCGATAAACCTGTGGGGTTCGCTGCGATTAAAGATGAATCTGACAAAGTGTTTTTATCAAAGATTTACATTTATAAAGAATACCGTAACCAAGGGTTTATGCGTGGTTTTATCGATAAACTGAAAGAACGCAAAAAACCCATTTATTTGACTGTTAATAAATATAATCTAGACGCCATCAAAGCCTATCAAAAAATGGGTTTTGAAATTAAAAAAGAACTCATTACAGACATAGGTAAAGGCTATGTGATGGACGATTATGTTTTGGAGCTAGCGGTATGACGTTTAAAGATATTTACCATCAAGAATCGGAAAAACCTTATTTTCAGCAGCTCAAAACGTTCATTCAACAAGAACGTTTAAACAAAACAATCTATCCCAAAAAAGACGATTTATTTAAGGCTTTTGACCTGACCCCATTCGATCAAATCAAAGTAGTCATCATTGGTCAAGACCCTTATCATGGCGAAGGACAAGCCCATGGCTTGTGTTTTTCCGTGAATAAAGGCATCCAAATCCCGCCTTCTTTACAAAATATCTATAAGGAGATTGAATCCTCTTTAGGGGTTAAAATGCCTAAACATGGGGATTTAACCCACTGGGCCAAACAAGGGGTATTGTTATTAAATACCATTTTGACGGTTGAAGCGAACAAACCATTATCACACCAAAATAAAGGGTGGGAAACCTTCACTTTAGAAATCATCAAAGCCATCAACCGTTTGAATCAACCCATTTGTTTCCTATTGTTTGGGGCTCATGCAAGAAGTTTTAAACCTTATTTAACCAACCCAAAGCATTGCATTTTAGAAACCTCACACCCATCCCCACTGTCCAATTATCGTGGTTTTTCTGGTAGTCAGGTATTTTTGAAATGTAACCAATTCTTACAAAATCAAGGTGTTCAAACAATCCAGTGGCAGGAATGATGAAACCGTGATAAAATAACCTTACAGAGTAATAAGGAAGCGTTAAGTGATCAACCATGGGATGTCGGGTTGGTACGAACACGAATGTGGCGGTTTCCTTATGCGTCCGCTGTAAGTTTTTATGGTGGATCTCTAGTAGATGGAGGTCTTTTATTTTGAAAAGAAGTGTGAAGTATTTGGCTTTAGCAGGCGTGCTAACCGCACTGTCTGTGGCACTCGATGTGTTTGTCAAACAAATCGTGCCTGTATTGAATTTTGGGCTACCTTATTATGCTATACCACTCATCATCGGCGGTATCGTATTAGGTCCAATTTATGGCTTAATGATGGGGTTTGTCAGTGATTTTATTGGGTTTCAACTCGCTCCACAAGGCGACTATATTTTGTTATTCTCGATCAGTGCGATGGCTTGGGGATTGATTCCTGGGTTATTTTTAAAACACAAATCGGGTTTAATTCGTATTGTCGTTGTGTTGTTTTTAACCCACGTTTTCGCAACCGCTTCAAACACAGGTTCGATGTTCTTGTATGGTTGGGGCGATTACGCCATGGCCAGTCTCGCCTTAAGATTGTGGATGTTGCCAGTGAATGTGGCGATTCTCAGTTTCATTACCTTCTTCCTAAACACCCGCTTACAAGCGGTTTACGAAGATTTCTTGTTTCAAAAATAGATCATAAACGCCTACATCCAAGGCGTTTTTATTTTTTATCAAATTAATTCAAAAAAATTCAAAGAGATATTCATTTTATGAAAAGATAGGCGTATAATGTAAGTAGAGGTGATTTTTTATGTTAGAAATCAAAAATGTTGTTAAAACCTACAATAAAACCAAACGTGCCAATGATGGTATCACGTTATCGATTGAAAAAGGCGATTTATTTGGCTTCGTTGGACACAACGGTGCTGGTAAAACCACCCTTTTAAAAGCCGTTGCAGGCATCATTGATTTTGATTCAGGCGAAATCCTAGTCGATGGGTATTCCATCCAAAAAGACCCGTTAGCGGTCAAACAACGCATCGCTTATATCCCGGATAATCCAGATATTTATGAATCTCTCAGTGGGATTGAATATTTGAATTTCATCGGAGATGTCTTCAAAGTGCCTGTATTGGAACGTAAGTCACTGATTGAAGCGTATGCGAAAAAGTTTGAATTGGATCAAGTTTTAAACCACCCAATTTCGTCGTATTCTCATGGGATGAAGCAAAAATTGGTCATCATCAGTGCGCTCATTCATAAACCTAAACTCTTATTATTAGATGAGCCTTTCGTTGGATTAGACCCGAAAGCGGCGTTTTTATTGAAAGAAGAATTTAAAGCCCTTTGCGAAGCGGGGTCTAGCATCTTTTTCTCAACCCACGTACTAGAAGTCGTTGAAAAGCTATGTAATAAAGTCGCCATCATCAAACAAGGGAAGATTGTTGCGGGCGGGTATACCCAAGACATCATCAAAGACCAAACCTTAGAACACCTATTCATGGAGATTGCGAGTGAAGCCTAATGTATCTTAAACTCGTCTCTGTATTTTTTAAAGAAAACTTTTCCTTAAAGCGACTTTTCGGGTTTGATTTAAAGAAAAATAAAACCAAAACCGTGTTGATTGGCTTCGCGATCATCTACGCCCTCGCCGCTTATATGTTTGGCTTTGGTTTCATGTTCTTTGATTTGGCTGATATCATGAATCAGGCCAATCAAATCCAAGTCATCTTGTCCTTTTCCGTTACCTATGTCATTGGACTATCGGTGATGATGACATTATTTAGAGCCAGTGGGTATTTGTTTCATTATAAAGATTATGATATTTTAGCCCCACTACCCATCCCTGATTTCATCGTGTTATTAGGTAAAATAACAGTAATGTTACTGATGATCTATATCACATCGTTCATCTTTGTATTACCCATCGCATTCGCTTACTTTTTCTTCAAAGGCATTTCGGTATTATCCTTAGTTTACTTCTTGATTGGGTTTATCTTAACACCACTGATTCCACTTGTCGTTTTGGCATTCGTATCGTTAGGACTCGATTACATCACCAAGAAACTGCCTTTCGCAAAAATCCTCAATATCATTTTATTGTTCGCGATATTCATCGGTATCTTCGCGTTATCCTTTTCATTCAATGACCCAGAAGTGAACCCACTCACTGGTCAAGTCGATATGGTCAAAGGATTGAGTGATGTTTACCCACTCATTGGTTGGTACATCGATGGTGTACATGACTTAAATCACCTATCAATGTTGTATTACATATTGGTATCGGTTGGCGTGTTTGGTTTATTTATATTGCTTGTAAATCCAGTCATTCGTAAAACCAACCAATCGAAGACCAAAGGGTACATCAGTAAGAAAACCAAAGTCAATTACGACTCTAAAGGGTTGGTATTTACGATGGTGATCAAAGAGATTAAAAAATACTTTTCAGTGCCTATCTACGCAGTGAATACAGGGTTAGGTCCAGTCATCTTGTTGGTTTTAGGCATCGCGTCATTTTTCTTCAAATCGGATATTGAAAGCATCCTTGTGCAAATGATGGAAGTGGATATGTCACTTGAACCTTTATTACTCATCTTATTTGGATTTTCAATTGTCATGACGTATACCCCTGCGGTGAGTCTATCGTTAGAAGGTAAAAACTTCTGGATTATCAAGAGTTTACCGATTGAACCGAGAAATGTGATGATTTCTAAAATCATTTTCAACTTGATTTTGATTGTTCCGATTGGTTTGATCAGTTTAGTCATGTTGGGATTCAATTTAGCCATCGATCCATTATCAATCATCGTTATGATGTATGTGGTGGTTGGATTATCTGTCCTTTCATCCTTGATCAATGCGTATTTAAATTTATTCATGCCTAAGTTTGATTTCCAAAATGAAGTAGAAGTCGTCAAACAAAGCATCGCTTCTTTGGTCGGTATCTTCGGTGGATTCGCCCTCATCGTGACCTTCGGATTTGCGTATTATTATTTGAATAAAGTGATTACCACACAAGCCTCACTATTCATTATAGGGACACTGATGGCAGTCTTATCAACCCTACTTTATATCTATTTAAAGCCACTATCGGAGAAACAATTCAGACAGTTCTAAAAATAAAACTGCACAGCGATGTGCAGTTTGTTTTGTTATTTGGTGGATTCTCTTTCAATCAATTTAACATCCAAGACACTGTGGAAATCCCCTAAGGATTCTTCGTTTAACAGTTTAACCAATGACTCTAACGCAAGTTCGCCCATGCGTCTGATTGGTTGTTCGATGGTTGTGATGGTTGGCGATACCAACGTGGTATACACGATGTTATCAAAACCAACGATTTGAACTTCCTCAGGCACTTTTCTACCTAATTTCTGTAAGATGTTTTGAGCGTGTATCGCTAAGAAATCAGAGGTAGCGAAGATGGCGTCAATTTGTGGGTGATCCTCAATGATTTTAGTGATGACATCGATGCTTGGGTTCAGTAAGTCAGTATCATACGAAATGTATGGGATGTTGTTTTGAACCAACACTTGTCTAAAGCCTAAAGAACGCTCAGACACGGTGAGTAAGAATGACGGACCACGGAGTTCTAAAATGTATCTCGCCCCACCCGATATGAGTTTTTGAGCAGCGATGATCCCACCAAGGATGTTGTTAGAAGTGATGGAAGGGATATTTTCAGATAGGATGTGGTCGACAGTAACAATCGGTAAATCCGATTTAATCAATTGTTCGACATTGTGGGCGTTCGAAGCCACGATGATCCCATCGATGTTGTATTGTGAATAAATATGGATATAGTCTTTTTCACGCTTAGCGTTATCTTGGGTATTGGATAACATGATTTTATAACCCAACTTCATCGCTGCGTTTTCAATGCCTTCAATGAGTTCTGCATAGAATTGGGTATCGAAGTGCGGGACCAAAACCCCAATCAACTTGGAATGTTTGTTAAATAAGCTTCTCGCAAGCTCATTTGGGATATAATTGAGTTGGTGTATCGCATTTTCAACGAGTGCACGGGTTTCTTCATTCACATACCCTTTTTTATTAATGACACGAGAAACGGTTGCGACACTGACATTTGCTTTTTTTGCGACATCTTTAATGGTTGCCATAGATAACACCTCATGAATATTATATAATAATACTATATTTTTAGAAAGTAAAAACGAAAGGGACCACCATATGATCAAAATCATCGGCGCGGGATTGGCAGGCAGTGAGGCTGCTTGGTATCTCGCGAATCAAGGATATAAAGTAAAACTCTATGAAATGAGACCGGTTAAAATGACGCCAGCCCATCAAACTTCAAACTTTGCTGAACTGGTATGTTCAAACTCGCTCAGATCGAATGACCCACACAATGCGGTAGGGATGTTAAAAAATGAAATGATGACCATTGGGTCACTCATCATGGAAGCCGCGTATCAAAAAGAAGTACCTGCGGGCTCAAGCTTAGCGGTAGACCGGGTAGGGTTCAGTGCCTATGTCACTGAAAAAATCAAACAACACCCAAACATTGAAGTCATCCATGAAGAGGTTTTAGACATCGATATCGATGACTATACCATCATCGCTTCAGGACCACTTACCTCGGATGTGTTATCTTCAAAAATCCAACAACTGTTTGATGCGAAACAACTCCATTTCTTTGATGCTGTTGCACCAATCATCGATGGCGAAACCATCAACTATGACATTGCTTATTTGAAATCCAGATACGATAAAGGTGAAGCAGCGTACATCAACTGTCCGATGACCAAAGAACAATACGATCACTTCTATGATGAACTCATGGGTGCGGAACGTGCGACTTTAAAAGATTTTGAAGTCAATGTTTTTGAGGGTTGTATGCCCGTTGAAATCATGGCTTCAAGAGGTAGAGAAACCCTCTTGTTTGGACCACTCAAACCGGTCGGATTAGAACACAACAATAACCGTCCCTACGCGGTTGTTCAACTGAGACAAGACGATGCAGCCCATACCTTATTCAATATCGTTGGGTTCCAAACCAACCTCAAATGGGGCGAACAAAAACGCATCATCCGTTTGATTCCAGGGTTAGAAAATGCAGATATCGTGCGATATGGTGTCATGCATCAAAATACCTATTTGGAATCACCCAATATTTTAAATGGTTGTTATCAATCCAAACAATACCCAAAACTATTTGTCGCAGGACAAATCTCAGGGGTAGAAGGTTATATCGAATCAGCAGCCTCAGGTTTATCCGCAGCATATCACATGAGTCAACTGCTTAAAGGTAGAGACATCAAACCATTCCCGCCAACCACGATGATTGGTGCGATGGCGTATTATGTATCTACACCGAATAAGAGTTTTAATCCGATCAACGCGAATTTAGGTATTTTACCAGCATTAGAAAAACACAAAAAGGCAGACCGTAAACGCCTATATGCAGAACGTGCGAAACAAGCACTTGCGGATTTTCTAAAGGAGTCATAACATGACCAATGAAGTGGCGATTCAGACATTTAAAGACTATCTAACGATTGAAAAAAACTATGCTCAACCAACCGTAACTGCTTATGTATCAGACATCATATCCTTCTTAGAATTCATTCAAAAAGAAGGGTTTGCTGATGAGTTGTTATCGGTCACCCGTGAGCGTATCTTTGGTCATTTTCTGAACCACTTAAGCAACGAATCCTACAAAAATAAATCCATCACTCGAAAAATATCGGCATTAAAAGCATTTTATAAGTTTCACCATAAGATGCAACACATCGACACCAATCCGGTGTTAAAACTCAAATCACCAAAGGTTGAAAAACGATTGCCCAAAGTTGTCTCCCAAAAAGAGATTGAACTCATCTATCAAACCATCGATACATCGACACCTTTGGGTTTGAGAAATTATTTGATTTTTGATTTGTTGTATTCAACCGGTCTTCGCGCTTCTGAACTTTGTAGCCTTCAATTATCGGATATTGAACTATCCAACCAACGAATCCTCATTCATGGGAAAGGGTCTAAAGATCGTTATGTGATTATACATGAAACCTTAAAAGACACGTTTAGAACCTACTTAACCTATACTAGACCCATCTTATTAGCCAAAGGGGATACGCTTGAAAACAAAGATGTCTTCATCAACTATAAAGGCACGACGTTAACCCCAAGAGGGTTGAGGGTAATCCTCAATACACTGTTTGACCATGCCGGTGAACTCATCCATGTGTCGCCACATATGTTAAGGCATTCCTTCGCATCTACTTTACTCAACCATGGGGCAGACCTCAGGGTTGTCCAAGAACTATTGGGTCATGAACATTTAAAAACGACCCAAGTCTATACGCATTTAACCACGGAAAAAATCCGTCAATCCTATAAAGAAAGCCATCCAAGAGCAACCAAAAAATGAAAAAATTAGCAGACATCATCATTGAATCCGGTTTACAAGATCAAACCCCAACCGCGACCCGTTTTACCGTGAGAGCCATCATCCTGAACGGCAATCAAATTCTCATGACGTATTCAAAGAAGTTTAAAGACTACATGACCCCTGGCGGTGGTGTGGAACCAAATGAAGATTTTATTGAAGCCTTGAAGCGTGAACTCGAAGAAGAAGTTGGTGTGGTTGCGAAAGAAATCCAACCCATTGGTTACTTAGAAGAATTACGCAGTGGTCAACGCGATGGTATCCTATACCAAAAAAGCCATTATTATGAAGTATCTATTGACCGTTATGTGGAAACCAATCCTGAAGACTATGAAATTCGTTTTGGGATGACCCCAGCTTGGGTTTCAATCGACGATGTCATCGCTCAAAACGACCATGAAATCCGTACAAGATTGAAAAAAGATGGGTTAGAAATCCACCCATATTCGACATTGACCAGAGAAAATATTGTCTTAAACTACATTAAAGAGGTTAAAAAGATATGAGAAAATTTGAAAAGATTACAACCTATCAAAACCAAACATTTGATCTACCAAAACGCGCAACCTCTCATTCAGCTGGGTATGATTTAGCCGCCGTAGAATCCATTGAAATTAACCCAGGGGATATTCAAAAAGTACCCACTGGTCTTAAAGTAGCGATGAATGATGGTGAAGTTTTATTGGTGTTTCCAAGATCATCCTTAGGGCTTAAAAAACAATTGATGATGGCCAATAATGTTGGTGTCATCGACCAAGATTATTATAATAGTCCAGGCAATGAAGGACACATCATGATCCCGATTTATAACTTTGGACAGACCACCCAAGTCATTGAAAAAGGGGAGAGGGTTGCCCAAGGGATCTTCGTTCAATACTTAAAAGCAGATGATGATATTGCATCCGATGAAAAGCGCATTTCAGGCTTTGGTAGTACCGATAAATAACGATTTTATCGCGTATTTACGCAATTCTTAAGATTTATTTATAAATTGGTCATAATGGGGTTGCATTCTCAATAAATGTGACCTATAATTGATGTATACTTAATCTGGTTTAAGGTGTACTTAATACATAACAGGGAAGAAAGTTAAAAGCTTTCGCTGCCCCAGCAACCGTAAGATGGACAACTCACAAATACCACTGTGTATAACGGGAAGGTGTGATGCGGATGAAATCGAGCCGGTAGACCTACCTAAAACCCAATCAAGTACCGCCTGGGTGATGCGTGTATGAAAACAATGTTTGATTGTTATTTATATCTATACTCCAGGTGGGTATAGATTTTTTTATTGACATCAGAAGGCTGGAGGAGAAAACAATGTCAAAATGGTTTAAAAGGATTTTTTTAGTTGTGTTTTTGTTAACCCTTTCCTTTGGGTTAGCCGCTTGTCAAACCACACCTGAACAAGGTGATAAGGTCTTGATCACGATTGAATTGTATGATGATGCATTATTGGTATCTAAGCAATTCAAAGTGAATGAAAATGTGACAGCAGAAGCCGCATTAGATGAACATTTAGAAGCGACTTATGAAGTGTATTCCTGGGGGAAGATGTTGCTAACCCTTACCTATCAAACGTTTAAATTAGAACCTGGTACTCAAGAATTCATCGCGTTTTATGTGAATGGTGAATCCTCGATGGTTGGGGTATCCGATTATTATGTCAAAGATAATGACGTTTTAGCATTTAAATTAGAAAGCTGGTCATAGTGTGCGTATTCGAATTTTTGACCTCGTTGTGATGGCGATATTTACCGCCATCATCTTCGTCGTAGAACAAGCCCTATCGTTTATCCCAAATGTCCAATTAACGGTCTTTTTATTCGTGCTTTATACCCGTTTGATTGGCTCTAAAAAAACATTATTTATCGTAGTAGTTCATACCCTACTTGATAACATCTACATGGGTACACTGATATGGCATTTGGTCATTCCGATGATGATGGCGTGGTCATTAATTCCGATATTATTAGGCACAGTATTTAAGAAAGTTCAAGGTGTGATTGGGTTATCCATATTCGCCTTTGGTTTTGGTTTTATTTACGGCATGATGTTCATTCCATTCCAAGCGTATGTTTGGGGTTATGATATGTGGCTTTATTTCATGTATGACTTACCGTTTGAATTCGCCATGGGCATCTCTGGGGCATTGTCTGTTGCAGTTCTATATCAACCGGTCTATTATTACATGAATTATGAGATTTCAAATTATCAATTATTGGACACAAAACGGTATGTATCTTAAAAGAAGTCGAAAGATTTCTTTTTCTTTTTAACAACACAATCAAGAAGTCCACACCCACTTTAGGTAGTGGGATGAATTGATTTGTTTTCACTCTTTAGTATACAAACACCCATAAATAATGTTATAATATAGTTGAATAATCACTATACATAAATACTATGAAATGGGGAAATATCGGATGAACAAAGCC
>NZ_JAOVQM010000016.1 GCF_025742995.1 Paracholeplasma manati
ATTAGCTTTTCAGTAATAAGACACATTAAGAACCGTAGGGACTACGGGGATAGCCTATTGAGTCAATCGCGGGTACGCTTTTATGGATAGGAAGCCCCCACTTCTAGTTAAGTGGTGGGTAGTTCACAGGATTTTGATGCATTTAGCAGGGATTTCCTTTAAAAAATGCAAAACGGGTTGCATTCCCATATGTAATATGATATAGTTAATAAGGCAGTAAAATACACATGCATGAACAGTGGTTTACCAGGTGCCCACACGGGTGGTTGAAACCATGTATGTCATGCAGAGGAAGACTAACAAATGGAGGAAAGAAAAATGTCAGTCGTTTCAATGAAGCAATTACTTGAATCTGGCGTTCACTTCGGTCACGCAACCAGAAGATGGAACCCAAAGATGGCTCGTTACATTTACACTGCACGTAACGGCATTTACATCATCGACCTTAAGAAGACTGCAGAGTCTATCGAGAAGGCGTACCAAGCATTGTTCGCCATTGCACAAAATGGTGGTAAAGTCCTATTCGTAGGTACCAAGAAGCAAGCACAAGAAGCAGTTAAAGAAGAAGCAGCAAGAACTGGTCACTACTATGTTGATCAAAGATGGTTAGGTGGTACCTTAACCAACTTCAAAACCATTCGTAGAAGAATCAAGAGATTGAAAGACTTATACGACATGGAAGCACAAGGCACATTCGAAGTATTACCTAAGAAAGAAGTCATCGGTCTTAAGAAAGAACGCGAAAGACTTGAAAAGTTCCTAGGTGGTATCAAAGAAATGCAAAAACTACCTGAAGCTATCTTCATCGTAGACCCACGTAAAGAAAGAAATGCCATCCTAGAAGCACGTATCTTAAACATCCCAGTATTCGGTATCGTTGATACCAACTGTGATCCAGATGACGTTGACTATGTCATTCCTGCAAACGATGACGCGATCAGAGCCGTTAAACTCATCACTTGGGTTATGGGTAACGCAGTCATTGAAGCACAAGGTGGCGTGGTTGAAAAGTTTGAAGATGCTGAAGAAGTTAACATGCAAGAAGCATCTAGAAACGTTGAAAACAAAGAACGTCCAAGACGTCCTCAAAGAGACAATGCTCAACCTAGAGAAAATAGAGAATACAAAAAGCCTTATGTTAAAAGAGAAGGCGCAGCAGCACCTGCTTCATCCGCTCAACCAACTGAACTAGAAAAACTAAAAACAAGTGAATTAAGAGAACTTGCAAAAGCAAAGAATGTTCCTGGCTATGAAGAAATGAAGAAAGCTGACTTACTTGCAGCATTAAAGTAAAAAGGTAGATAGGGATGTTAAGTCATCCCTTTTATTTTAATAAAGAGTACAAAAGAATCAAAAAAAGGTATAATATTATTGAAATTAGGAGGATATTAACCATGGCAGTTACAGCAGCACAAGTTAAAGAACTAAGAGACATCACCGGCGCGGGGATGTTAGATTGTAAAAAAGCATTAGAACAAACCGATGGCAATATTGACGCAGCCGTTACTTATTTAAGAGAAAAAGGGATTGCAAAAGCCGCTAAGAAAGCTGACAGAATCGCAGCAGAAGGTCTATGCAATGTCATCGTTGATGGCAACGTTGCCGTTATTTATGAATTAAACTCCGAAACTGACTTCGTCGCTAAGAATGAAAAATTCTTAAGCTTACTAGACAATTTAGGACAAATCATCCTTGCAAGCGGTGCAGAAAGCACAGAAGCTGCATTACAAGTGGTAAACAATGGAAAGTCTGTTGAAACCTTGTTGGCAGAAGCGACCGCAACCATCGGTGAAAAAATCACTTTAAGACGTGTTCAAAGAGTCGTTAAAGAAGAAGCTCAAGTGTTTGGTGCTTACAAACATATGGGTGGTAGAATCGCTACATTATCCTTATTAAATGGTGGTAATGACGCGGTTGCTAAAGACATCGCAATGCACGTAGCAGCTCAAAAACCACAATACTTAGACCAATCTCAAATTTCTGCAGATTTCATCGCGAAAGAAAGAGACGTTTTAGTTCACCAAGCGATTGAAGAAAACTCTAAAGAAGCTAAACCTAAACCACAAAACATCCTTGAAAAGATGGTCGAAGGTCGTTTAAATAAACAACTTAAAGACATCTGCTTGGTCAACCAACCATTTGTTAAAAACCCAGATGAAACCGTTGAACAATACGTCAAGAACAACAAAGCAGTGGTAGTATCCTTCATCCGCTTAGAAGTTGGCGAAGGCATCGAAAAGAAAGAAACAGACTTCGCTAAAGAAGTTATGGAACAAGTTAGAGCTTAATCAAATAAAATAAAATCTAAAGATCGAGGTGTCTATGAGCTATAAACGCGTATTACTAAAAATGAGTGGAGAAGCGATGAGAGGCCATACAGAGTTTGGTATCGATCCTCAAACCGTCATGAAATTAGCCAAAGAAGTCAAGGATGTTAAAGACCTTGGCATCGATGTGGGTATTGTCGTTGGTGGTGGGAACATTTGGCGTGGTAAAACCGCTGAAGGTCTCGGTATGGATCGTGCACAAGCCGACTACATGGGTATGTTAGCAACCATCATGAATGGACTAGCATTACAAGATGCGCTTGAAAAATTAGGCGTACCAACCCGTGTGATGAGTTCATTAAACGTTTCAGAAGTATGCGAACCTTATATCCGCAGACGTGCGACACGTCATATGGAAAAAGGTCGTGTTGTAGTCTTTGTAGGCGGTACTGGATCACCTTACTTCTCGACCGATACTGCAGCCGCACTTCGTGCCGCAGAAATCGACGCAGAAGTCATCTTAATGGCGAAAAATGGGGTTGAAGGGGTTTACGATAAAGACCCTAGAAAATTCACAGATGCCATCATGTATAACGAATTAACCCATAAATTTGTCTTAGAACATGGTCTAGAAATCATGGATTCCACAGCCGCAAGCTTGTGTAAAGACAATCACATCGATCTCATCGTATTTAATATGAACCAAGAAGGCAATATCAAAAAAGCCGTCTTAGGTGAAAAATTAGGCACCATTGTAAAATAGGAGGATAAGATGAACGAACAAGCGGATTTACTATTATTAGAAGCCGAAGAAAAAATGGAGAAATCCATTCATGCCCTTCAACACGATTTCGCATCGATTCGTACCGGTAGAGCTAACCCATCCTTACTAGATGTTGTTCACATCGAGTATTATGGCGTAGATAGCCCAATCAAACAAATCGCATCCATCTCTGTACCTGAAGGTAATCAACTATATATCAAACCATTTGATAAATCCACATTGAAGAAAATCGAAACTGCTATCCAAGCATCTCAATTGGGGTTACAACCTCAAAATGATGGTGTGGGAATCCGTTTGATTTTACCTCAACTAACCACTGAACGCAGAAAAGAATTGGCTAAACAAGCTGAGAAACTTGCTGAACATGGTAAAATCGCGGTTAGAAATGTCCGTAGAGAAACCAATGAACACATCAAGAAGTTAGAACTAACCGAAGATGCAGAACATGGTTATATTGAAGACGTTCAAACATTAACCGACAAATTCGTGGAAAAAGTTGATCAAGTGACTAAGATCAAAATCGACGAAATCATGGCAATCTAAATTGTCAAAGGCCAAGCAATTGGCCTTTTTCTTTTTAAAAATGTATTCAAATGATCATCTATTGCTCGATAAGTCTTACAAAATTCTTAACGATTCGTTATAATAGAGTTAAAGGAGCGTGATATTGTGGCAAAGAAACAAAATTTAAGTTTGCTTGAAATGATTTTGGTCATCATTCCGTTTACAAACGCACTTGGAATTGACCGATTTGTTATGGGAGACATGAAGTGGGGTCTCATTCGTTTAGTGATTGGTATCATTTCTGTAGGAACCGTTGGTTTTATCCTTTGGGTAATTGACTTGTTATTCTTAGTACAAGGTAGATACCAAACAGATATGCTCAAATATTTAAAATAGTTTTTTAAGAAGAACAAGCTATTAATGCCTGTTCTTTTTTTGATTATAAATAAATAATTAAATCTTGTTAAAATATACACTGGATGATACAATTGAGATAATGGAGGAATAATATGAATCTCATGAAACGTTTGTTATGTGCAAGTTTATTTTTGAGTTTTTTAATCGTATTGATCGGTTGTGAATCGTCGATTAATGATGTCGTTGAAGAGATAGGTGAAGATACGGTGGATAATGAGTTCATCCATGCAGCGTATATGGCGTTAGAAACGTCTAAAAGTGTTAAGTTGGATTATCAGATGTCCTATGCTCCATATGGAGACCCGGATAAACGGTCTACGATTTACATTTTCAACGATCCCTTGATTCAAGCTGGATTTTGGGGAAATGAAAAATTGGATTCCATCATCTATGTTCATGAGGACAATATTTATCGTGTTGTTGAATATGAAAATGATTATATCTATGAAGATTACCCATACATTGGTAAAGACCATTGGAAACTGGACAAAATCATCTTAAACGAAAAAGTCATTGAAAATGAATTTACCACTATCGGAAACATCCGAACATATCCAGTAACCATCGCTGCAACCAAACTGATTCAAGATTATCCAACATTGGCATCTATGATCAAAGGTTTTCAAAATACCAAGAATGAGAAAACCAATTCTATTCTGACCAATGTCAATGTGAATTTTAGTTTAAATATAGATGTTAATACAAAAAGAATCATCAGTATAGAGGCGAATTTGTTGGATTATCTCGTGGCTCTTTTCGAAAAAGGCAGTGGAAATTCATATTATGATATACCGACAATGATGCAAATCAAGTTATCTTATGATGACATAGCCATACCTAGTTTGGTTTGGGCAGATATGATTGCAGATGATGCCTGCGCATCAATCAATGGACGTCATCACGACGTGAAGGTTGGAGAAGTCACCAATACCTACATTCATTATAATTATGATACAGATTTACTCGTATTGACCGTTGATGAACGCAATTTCTTCCGTATGACCTCAACCAATACTCTCTTACCAAATGTTTTTGTAACGACCTCATCGGGGGATAAAGTTGAATTTGAAATATCTGACACAGTTAGATTAGAACCAGGTACTTACTATATTTACGTGAGTAGATGGCAAGTTGGAGAGGTTTCACTGTTGATAGAATTGATATAAGCAGAGCAATCTGCTTTTCTTTTTTGTGTTTTGATGGGATTTGCCATTTCCTGTTAAGGAATACTGAAAATCATGTATAATGATTACGACGGTGATTTTTATATGAATATAAACAAACTTAAAAAACATGATATACCCAAACATCTCGCCATCATTTTAGATGGTAATGGCAGATGGGCTAAAAAAAGAGGCTTACCAAGGACGTTTGGTCACTATCAAGGTGGACTTAATATTGGTAAAGTCGCTCAATACGCAGATGAATTAGGCATAGAAGTATTAACGGTCTATGCTTTTTCGACTGAAAATTGGTCAAGACCTCAAGATGAAGTGGATTATTTAATGACCACACCCATCAAAGAATTCTCAAAATACAAAGAAAAAATCCTCAATTCAAATATCAGAGTTAAGCATGTCGGACGCAGACAAGAACTTTCAAAAGAATTACTTGAAATCATTGATGATTTAGAAGTCCAAACCAAAGACCATAAAGGCACATTACTACAGGTCGCCTTTAACTATGGTGCTTATGATGAATTATTGACTGCTTATCAACAGATGATGAGTGAGGGCATTACAAATCCAACCAAACAAGATGTCTATGACCATCTCATGGTTAAACAACCGGTGGATTTACTCATTAGAACCAGTGGTGAACAGCGGGTGTCAAACTATTTATTATGGCAAATCAGTTATGCCGAATTTTATTTCACCAAAACGCATTGGCCTGCGTTCAATAAGAGAGCCTTGTGGAAAGCCATCCTACATTATCAAAAGCGTGATCGACGCTTTGGGGGACTTAAAAAATGAAACAAAGAATCATAACTGGCGCAGCTTTGCTCGCAATATTCATACCTATAGTCATTCTTAAACCACTCTTCATGGTCTTTCAAATCGCGATGATCGCGATGGTCGTGGTTGGGTCTTTAGAATTGATCAGCATGTATAATAAACAAAAGAAATTCTCCAAAGTACCCAGCGCTTTGACCGTCATCGCAGCGATTCTCACATATTTAACCGCTGTACTGGCTTGGAGTAGCGATACCATCTTACCAGGGTTAACCCCAATTGACATCAAAGTTAACTTCGTCGCCATCGCAATGGTCGTTGTCTTCTTAATGTTTGGACTCATCGTCTTTTATGATGATTATGATGGGTCGGATATTGGTAAATCCATCACGGTTATTTATTACATGGGCTTAGGTGCAGCTGCAATTTCTATCCTCAGACTAATTGGTGTTAGATTCATTGTCTATCTATTCTTAGTGACCATCGCCACAGATATGTTTGCATATTTCTTTGGGATGCGTTTTGGGAAACACAAAATGGCCCCCAAAATCAGTCCGAAGAAATCATGGGAAGGGGCTTTTGCAGGAACCATCATCGCCACGATTTTAGGGACAGGATTCGCATTATTCTATGGGGATGTATTTACTTGGAAATTTTTAAATGACCCATTCCAACAAACCCTTTTACAAAACTTTTCGTCCTTAGGGTATGAGCCCCTATGGATACAAGCATTGGTATTCATTCCAATCACCATGGTCGCATCCATTTTAGGTCAAGTTGGGGACTTGGTTGCGAGCAGATTAAAACGTACTTATGAGATTAAAGACTTTGGGAAAATATTTCCAGGTCACGGCGGGGTATTAGACCGTTTTGATTCAGCCATCTTCGTAGCGCTATTTTTGGTTGCGGTATTTATGGCAATCAATGCGTTATTCCCATTAGCGATAACAGTACTCATATGAAGTCCATTTATTTGTTAGGTGGGTCAGGTTCCATTGGAACCCAAACCTTGGCCGTCATAGAACAATATCCCAACGATTTCAAACTCATTGGTATTTCTTTAGGTAATCGAAACCACGCCTCAAATGAAGTGATTATTAAAACATTCCAACCAGAAATTGTCGTACTTAAAAACGATCAGCATTTAACTGAATATCAAAAATTAGCACCAAACACCCGTTTTGAACTAGGTGATGAAGGCTTAATTGCATTAGCAACTTATCCAAAACCCGGTTTATTGGTCAATGCATTGATGGGGTCAGTCGGGTTATACCCAACCATCAAAGCCATTGAATCTGGTAAAAACATCGCATTAGCGAATAAAGAAACCTTGATCATGGCAGGCGATTTAATCCATCAATTGGTCAAAAAACATGCAGTGGAACTCATCCCAATCGATTCTGAACACAATGCCATCTTACAAGCATTGTTGGGTGAAAATAAGCAAGATATCCAATCCATCACCATCACAGCCAGCGGTGGGTCATTTAGAGACCTGACACGTGAACAATTAAACAATGTCACCAAAGGGGATGCGTTAAAACACCCCAATTGGCAAATGGGTGCTAAAATAACGATTGATAGTGCAACCATGATGAATAAAGGGTTAGAAGTCATTGAAGCCCATCATTTGTTTGGTATCCCGTACCATCAAATCAAAACGGTATTGCATAAAGAATCCATCATCCATGGGATGGTCACATTCAGAGATGAATCAACCAAAGCCATCTTGGGTTATCCTGACATGCGGATGCCAATATTATATGCACTCAGCTATCCGCGTCATTTAGCTCTTAATATCAAACCATTGGATTTAGAAACCATTGGCTCATTGACATTTAAACCCATGGATTATGTTCGATACCCACTCTTGGCCCTAGCCTATCGTGTTGGTGAATTGGGTGGTTTATATCCAACCGTTATGAACGCTGCAAATGAAAAAGCAGTCGCGTTATTTTTAAACAATGAAATTTCGTTTTTAGACATCGAACGATTGGTCATTGAAGCAGTAGAATCCTTTAAGGAAAACATTCAAGAACCAACCTTAGAAGATATCTTAAACTGTAATCAAAAGATTTATGAAAAGGTAGGCAAGTAACTATGGATTTATTGTTAAACTTATTGGCCTTCGTATTCTCATTAGGGCTCATCGTAGCGCTACATGAACTTGGACACTTCTTTTTCGCCAAAAGAGCTTCCATCTTGTGTTTTGAATACGCAGTAGGCATGGGACCTGTGATCTGGTCCACCCGTAAAGGCGAAACCCAATACGCCATTCGTGCCATTCCCATTGGTGGGTTTGTCTCAATGGCAGGTGAACAAGACCTTTCAGTCGTCTTAAAAAAAGGCGAAAAAGTAGGCTTAAATTTAGAAAATGGGGAAGTCAAAGAGTTCATTTTAGGTGACTTTCAAACCGCAGATATCGAAATGGTAGTCAGTCATTATGACCTCTATGATAGAGATCAAAAAGGGCTATACATCGAAGGTACTGTAGACGATAAAGACACATTTTTAACGGTTAAAAAAGATGCATTTTATGTTTTTTCTAAAAAGAAGAAATTACAGGTTGCACCGTATGAAAGATCGTTTGAATCGAAGACCTTATGGCAACGCTTTTTGACGATATTTGCGGGACCTGCCATGAATTTCGTATTGGCATTTTTCCTCTTCTTAATTGTCGCTTCTATTCAAGGTAAACCACTTAACGTAAATAAGGTTGGTAATGTAATTGAAGGCAACCCAGCATTCATCGCTGGTTTACAAGATAATGACCAAATTATTCGCATCGGTTCGGTGGATGTTTCTAACTGGCAAGACATCGGTACTGCCCTTCAAAGCGTGAGCGGAGAATCCAACGTATTGATTCGAGTCATCAGAAATAATCAAACCATTGATTTGACGGCAAACCCACGTGTCGATATCAACTCCATGGGATTGTCTAACTTCACTGGAACTGTCATCAATGGTTCAAATAATGGCGCAATCGTTGGTAGTGCTTATGGTAAGGCCGGCGATCTATTGGCGGATGGCGATATCATCACATCTGTTAAATTAGATGACATCATATATCCAATTTCAAGTTGGGTTGATTTGGTGGATTTTGCGAAAACAACCAATGGTGGTTCTGTATTTGTTACCTTCACAAGAGGTACTGAAACCAAAACCGTGAATTGGATTGTTTGGGAAAATGAAGTGCTCGACAGCCAAGGTGTGCCTAGTGTTACAACAACCATTGGTATTGAACCTGACTTTAGATTTGATTTTGGTTACGCAATCATGTCAGGATTCACTGGTATTGGTGATTCTGTAAACCAAGTCATCGCTGTTTTAGGCTTATTATTTGGGGGATCTGATCAAATTGGTTTAAACGATTTATCTGGTCCTGTAGGCATTTTCAATATTGTTGGCCAATACGCTAAACAAGGTTTAGGTGCCTTCTTATGGTTTGTTGCGTTCTTATCCGTAAACATTGGTGTAATGAACTTATTACCAATTCCAGCACTCGATGGTGGTCGATTGGTGTTCTTAGGCATTGAAGCAGTCATTCGCCGTCCACTCAATAAAAAAGTCGAAAATACAGCGAATAATGTGATGTTTTTCTTACTTATGGCGTTATTTGTCTATGTCACATTCTTTGATATCTTGAGGTTATTCTAATGAAAATATATACCAAACGAGGCGATTTAGGTGAAACAGACCTCATTTCGAGACGTGTCATCAAATCCAATTTAGCCATTCATTTGGTGGGCGAAATCGATGAAGCATCTGCTCGATTGGCATTGTGCAAACATTACATCGATGATGAAAATATCTTGCAAAAATTATCTGAAGTCGATCACTATTTGTTTTTAATATCATCCATCATTGTGGATGAAGAAGATAAGCTTAAAATCAGAATACCTGAATCTGCCATCACTCAGCTCGAACAAGACATCGACGAGATGGATAAGGTTTTGCCATCACTCAAACGATTCATTACATACGATGGCGGGATTGATGCGATTCAAGTATCCTTGTTACGCACGCAGGTTCGTAAGGTAGAAAGACTATTGGTCGATTACCCAACACATGAACTTGTATTAAAGTACATGAACCGATTATCAGATTATTTGTACACCTTAATGCGTTACATGAATTTCATACAAAACATCGAAGAGACCAAACGAAGCTAACCGAGCTTCGTTTTTTTTCTTACACACGTGTACATGACGCACAGGCGCATTTTTAATTGGATTCTAAGACTGGATAGGGCGAAATAAAGCCAAAAAATCTTTTTACATTTTTTTGATAAAATCTGTTGACTTTAATTTTCAACTGAGATAGAATAATACACGGCCGCTACAGAAAAGGGCTCAGATAACAAAATTGAGAAAACAAAATAATAAAAAATGTTGCTCAAAATGGTTGACTTAAAAACGTTAGCATGTTATTATAAATGAGCGCTCAAATGAGGGCAGCAACGTAGGTCTTTGAAAACTGAATGATGATGAGTGTATAAAGAATAAAACAAAAAGCAATTCTAATGAAAGCTTAGAATAAAAAAAGATAAGAGCTAATTCTTACAATTCAAATATAATTTGGAGAGTTTGAT
>NZ_JAOVQM010000017.1 GCF_025742995.1 Paracholeplasma manati
GATCTTTGAAAAGTAGATAAATTCTGACGTAAGGTTAAGGAAGAGAAGGCACGCAGTGAATGCCTTGGCACTAAGCACCGATGAAGGACGCAACTAACGGCGAAACGCCACAGGGGAGCAGTAAGTACGCGACGATCCGTGGGAATCCGAATGAGGCAACTCGGCATGTGGAAGACATGTCATCCCAGAAATGGGAGGGGGACGCAGGGAATTGAAATATCTCAGTACCTGCAGGAAAAGAAAGTAAAAACGATTCTACTAGTAGCGACGAGCGAACGTGGAGGAGCCTGATTAGCAGACGAGTTACAAAACCATAATATAGACGAATGGCATGGGAAGGCCAATCAAAGAAGGTGAGAATCCTGTAGTCGAAATGTTATGGACTCAGCTAACGAGAAGTAGGGCGGGACACGAGGAATCCCGTTTGAAGATCGGAGGACCATCTCCGAAGGCTAAATATGTCTTAGTGACCGATAGTGAACCAGTACAGTGATGGAAAGGTGAAAAGAACCCCGGGAGGGGAGTGAAATAGAACCTGAAACTGTGTGCCTACAACTAGTTAGAGGGCGTTAATGCCTAATAGCATGCCTTTTGTAGAATGAACCGGCGAGTTACGTTACAGAGCAAGGTTAAGCCTAGAGGGGCGGAGCCGAAGCGAAAGCGAGTCTGAATAGGGCGAATAAGTTGTGTGACGTAGACCCGAAACCGGGTGAGCTAGCCATGAGCAGGTTGAAGTTTATGTAAGAGTAAATGGAGGACCGAACCGCGGAATGTTGAAAAATTCTCGGATGACTTGTGGCTAGGGGTGAAATTCCAATCGAACTCGGAGATAGCTGGTTCTCCCCGAAATAGCTTTAGGGCTAGCGTTAGCAGAAGGTTTTATGAAGGTAGAGCACTGAATGTGTGATGGCCCCACCTCGGGGTACTGAGCTCAATCAAACTCCGAATGTCATAAAATAAGGCTAGCAGTCAGACTGTGGGTGATAAGGTTCATGGTCAAGAGGGAAAGAGCCCAGATCGCCAGATAAGGTCCCAAAATTCATACTAAGTGGCAAAGGAAGTGGAGATGCACAAACAACTAGGAGGTTGGCTTAGAAGCAGCCATCCTTTAAAGAGTGCGTAATAGCTCACTAGTCGAGTGACTCTGCGCCGAAAATGTACCGGGGCTAAGTATGATACCGAAGCTGCGAATTTGGATTGAATCCAAGTGGTAGGGGAGCGTTCTAACAGCGGAGAAGGTTGATCGGAAGGACAGCTGGAGCGGTTAGAAGTGAGAATGCCGGTGTAAGTAACGAAAAGACAGGTGAGAATCCTGTCCGTCGAAAACCCAAGGTTTCCAGGGGAAGGTTCGTCCGCCCTGGGTAAGTCGGGGCCTAAGGTGAGGCTGAGAAGCGTAGCCGATGGATAGCAGGTAGAGATTCCTGCACTAGTATATAGACTGATGGAGTGACAGAGCAGGCTAACATCCGCCCCTGAATGGATTGGGGACAAGGATCTAGGGCTGTCGTGCAGGTAAATCCGCATGGCGAGGCTGAGGATCGGTAGGTAAAGGATGATGACGTCATACTTTCAAGAAAAGCTTCTAGGGTTAATCTATATACTACCCGTACCGTAAACCGACACAGGTGGGTGGGTAGAGAATACTAAGACGCGCGAGAAAACTCTTGTTAAGGAACTCGGCAAATTGACCCCGTAACTTCGGGATAAGGGGGACTCAAAATGCAAAAAATGAGTCGCAGAAAAGAAGCCCAAGCGACTGTTTATCAAAAACACAGGTCTCTGCAAAACCGCAAGGTGAAGTATAGGGGCTGACGCCTGCCCGGTGCTGGAAGATTAAGAGGAGATGTCAGGAAACGAAGCATTGAATTGAAGTCCCAGTAAACGGCGGCCGTAACTATAACGGTCCTAAGGTAGCGAAATTCCTTGTCGGGTAAGTTCCGACCCGCACGAAAGGCGTAACGATTTGGGCACTGTCTCAACAAGAGGCTCGGTGAAATCAAGTTTACCGGTGAAAACGCCGGTTACCCGCGATTAGACGAAAAGACCCCATGGAGCTTTACTGTAGCTTGATATTGATATACTGTGTACGATGTACAGGATAGGTGGGAGACTGAGAAATTAGGACGTTAGTCTTGATGGAGTCGACGTTGGGATACCACCCTTTGTGCACGGCGTATCTAACTAGCGGATGTGTAATCCGGAGGACAGTGTCTGGTGGGCAGTTTGACTGGGGCGGTCGCCTCCCAAAGAGTAACGGAGGCGCCCGAAGGTACCCTCAGAATGGTTGGAAATCATTCGTAGAGCGCAAAAGCATAAGGGTGCTTGACTGCGAGACCAACAAGTCGAGCAGGGACGAAAGTCGGGTTTAGTGATCTTACGGTTCCGAATGGAAGGGCCGTGACTCAACGGATAAAAGCTACCCTGGGGATAACAGGCTTATCGCTTCCAAGCGTTCACAGCGACGAAGCGGTTTGGCACCTCGATGTCGGCTCGTCGCATCCTGGAGCTGAAGAAGGTTCCAAGGGTTGGGCTGTTCGCCCATTAAAGCGGCACGCGAGCTGGGTTCAGAACGTCGTAAGACAGTTCGGTCTCTATCTATCGTGGGCGTTGGAAATTTGAAGGGAGCTGTCCTTAGTACGAGAGGACCGGGATGGACATACCGCTGGTGCACCAGTTGGCCTGCCAAGGCCACAGCTGGGTAGCTATGTATGGACGGGATAAACGCTGAAAGCATCTAAGCGTGAAGCCCCCCTTAAGATGAGATTTCCCATTAGCAATAAGTAAGTTCCCTTGTAGACCACGAGGTTGATAGGTCAGGTATGGAAGCGTCGCGAGGCGTGAAGTTGACTGATACTAATAGAACGAGGACTTAACCTTACAAATGAATTTATCTAGTTTTGAGAGATGTCTGGTGACGATGGCGAAGTGGACACACCTGTTCCCATCCCGAACACAGAAGTTAAGCACTTCAGCGCCGAAAATAGTACAATGTGCGAAGATAGGACGTTGCCAGGCAA
>NZ_JAOVQM010000018.1 GCF_025742995.1 Paracholeplasma manati
TTTTCGTATACTAAGACTAGGAGACATCTCTTAGTCTTTTATATTTATATGAATGGTAGTAAAATGAAGGCGAAGGCGTAGTTAAAAAATTTGAACCTTGAGTTCGTAAAAACTAGTATACCTATGAGTATTTATGATAGTCTACGCCTTCCATTTGATTACTACGAGCTAAGAGAGATGACTCTTGGCTTTTCTTTTTTATAGGCATATAGAAAAGAAAGTTTGAAAGGAAGGACGCGCCTGTTTTTGAACTTTGAGTTCGTACAAAAAAATGTCCAAAATTTCAGTTTATACACAAAACTAGTTTAGATCTAATGGTGTCATTGAACACGCATGAATAACGAAAAATAGTAACTGTATGAAAACTGAAACAAACCGTATCATCAAACAAAGAAAGGTGGAATAGAAGTGAACAGTCCATGTGTAGCAGTGGACGTATCGAAAGGAAAGAGCTATTATCAAGGATTTTATGATTTTAAAAATCCAACCACCAAAGCAACGCCATTCATGCATGATTTAGAGGGTTTGAAATCCATGTATGAAGCAGGTCAAAAAATAAAGGGAACGTACGGCGAAGTCGTGTACGTATTTGAATCTACTGGTATATACCATAAAATAATCGAGACATTTTTAATGAATCAAGGTGAGAAATGTATCATACTCAATCCTCTAGAGGCATCGAGAGTTCGTAAAACCGCCATACGAGCAACAAAAACAGACGCAAGAGATTGTATGAGCATCGCCAAAGCCTATTACACAAACGACTATCGATTACATAATCAAAAAGATGAACTCTATGAAAAACTGCAGAGCATGAATGGTTATTATAATTTTCTTGTTCAACAGTTAAGAGAAATGAAAGTTTGTTTTAGGAATGCTTTAGATATTGTATATCCTAGGTTTGATGAGGTTTACCCAGATCCATATTTGGATATACCTAAAGCCATTTTAAGTCGGTATCCACATCCAGATGAACTGAAAAGTAAACGTGCTGAAACGATTGTGAAGTACATCATGAAGGATACGAAGCATAGAGAATCTAAAGCGACTGAGGAAGCGAAGAAACTTAAAAGTTATATCGACAATGTATCTTCAGGGTGTCGTAATAGTGCACATGAAGTGTCCATATTGAAAACCCTAGTAACCCAAATTAATGATCAAGAGACAGAGATAGATTTATGTTTGGATGATATGAGGGATATAGTCAACGAAATACCGCTATATCATCAACTCATGACCATTCCAGGTATTGGCGACAACCTAGCGATTAGATTGATTGGTGAGTTGGGTGATTTAGAAAGATTTGAACGCAGTGAACAACTCGTCGCCTATGCTGGAATAGATCCTAGAGTTCATCAGTCTGGACAAATGACTGGTGAGCACTTACACATCACTAAGAAGGGGAATAAGCATTTAAGGACGTTACTATTCTTAGCCGTATCTAGTAATGTAAGGCTTGGAAAATCCAATCCAATCCTTGAATTCTACAACAAAAAAAGGCAACAAACGAACCCTCTCGTTTATAAAGCTGCCTTAATTGCCTGTGCCAATAAATTACTGAGAATAATCTTTGGCATGTATAAGAGTGGAAGGAATTTCCACCAATAAATTTCAATTTCATTATACTACTTAAAATACTAGATTACAAATCTGGTTTTTAGGTGTGCACAAAAATAGATATAAAAAATAATCTGGTTATTCTTGACTTCCTTTATCTAATTTTTTGT
>NZ_JAOVQM010000019.1 GCF_025742995.1 Paracholeplasma manati
GGTCTTTGAAAACTGAATGATGATGAGTGTATAAAGAATAAAACAAAAAGCAATTCTAATGAAAGCTTAGAATAAAAAAAGATAAGAGCTAATTCTTACAATTCAAATATAATTTGGAGAGTTTGATCCTGGCTCAGGATGAACGCTGGCGGCGTGCCTAATACATGCAAGTCGAACGCACTAGCAATAGTGAGTGGCGAACGGGTGAGTAACACGTAGGTAACTTACCTCTAAGACGAGGATAACGACTGGAAACGGTCGCTAAAACTGGATAGGATCATTGGAGGCATCTCTGATGATTTAAAAGGGCTTTACAGCCATGCTTAGAGAAAGACCTGCGGCGCATTAGCTAGTTGGTGGGGTAGAGGCCTACCAAGGCGATGATGCGTAGCCGGACTGAGAGGTCGAACGGCCACATTGGGACTGAGACACGGCCCAAACTCCTACGGGAGGCAGCAGTAGGGAATTTTCGGCAATGGGGGAAACCCTGACCGAGCAACGCCGCGTGAATGAAGAAGTATTTCGGTATGTAAAGTTCTTTTATTGAGGAAGAATGGGTTGGGTAGGAAATGACCTAACCGTGACGGTACTCAATGAATAAGCCCCGGCTAACTATGTGCCAGCAGCCGCGGTAATACATAGGGGGCAAGCGTTATCCGGAATTATTGGGCGTAAAGGGTGCGTAGGCGGTCTGTTAAGTCTAAGGTGTAAGTTCAAGGCTCAACCTTGTGATGCTTTAGAAACTGGCGGACTAGAGATAGATAGAGGCAAGTGGAATTCCATGTGTAGCGGTAAAATGCGTAAATATATGGAGGAACACCAGTGGCGAAGGCGGCTTGCTGGGTCTATACTGACGCTGAGGCACGAAAGCGTGGGGAGCAAACAGGATTAGATACCCTGGTAGTCCACGCCGTAAACGATGAGTACTAAGTGTTGGGGGAACCCAGTGCTGTAGTTAACATATTAAGTACTCCGCCTGAGTAGTACGTACGCAAGTATGAAACTCAAAGGAATTGACGGGACCCCGCACAAGCGGTGGATGATGTTGTTTAATTCGAAGATACGCGAAAAACCTTACCAGGTCTTGACATACTCTGCAAAGCTATAGAGATATAGTGGAGGTTAACAGATGTACAGGTGGTGCATGGTTGTCGTCAGCTCGTGTCGTGAGATGTTGGGTTAAGTCCCGCAACGAGCGCAACCCTTATTGCTAGTTACCATCATTCAGTTGGGGACTCTAGCGAGACTGCCAGTGATAAACTGGAGGAAGGTGGGGATGACGTCAAATCATCATGCCCCTTATGACCTGGGCTACAAACGTCATACAATGGCTGAAACAAAGAGAAGCGAAGCAGTGATGTGGAGCAAAACTCATAAAAGCAGTCTCAGTTCAGATTGTAGTCTGCAACTCGACTACATGAAGTCGGAATCGCTAGTAATCGCAGATCAGCATGCTGCGGTGAATACGTTCTCGGGGTTTGTACACACCGCCCGTCAAACCACGAAAGTTGATAATACCCAACGCCGGTGGCCTAACCGCAAGGAGGGAGCCGTCTAAGGTAGGATCAATGATTGGGGTTAAGTCGTAACAAGGTATCCCTACGGGAACGTGGGGATGGATCACCTCCTTTCTAAGGAAAACATGACTTAAGAAGTCATAA
>NZ_JAOVQM010000020.1 GCF_025742995.1 Paracholeplasma manati
CTCCTCGTATAATATGTAGTGTAGATTTGGGATCAGGCCCAGCTACATATTGTTATTTATAAGATTGAAGTCCTAGTGTTATAATCAAGTCAAGATATAACCTGAAGAATCCGCTATCGCTCCTTGCACATCGTGGTGCTTATTAAGCGTGCGATCCTGCTTGATTGGCTTATCTGCTCACCGGTTGTTGTTACACCCATCGACTAACTCAACATTATTTTCATGGGTGATTTCTTATTTGGCGAGGCTGCAGTTGTCTCTCAAGGCTAGGACTTCAACTTATATCTAATCCTTGAAAGAAGGTTTTATTTTGAATCTTACTTTATTCGTTGGAATTGATGTCTCAAAGTCTTCAAATCACGTTTACGCGATGAACCTAAATCGTGATAAGTTACTCTCGACCAATATTCCAAACACTCAAGATGGTGCTACCATCATTGAATCCAAATTGTGTGACTTGCTCATGAAGCACCGTCTATCTAAAATCATTGTCGTTTTAGAATCCACAGGGGTATACTCTGCTCATCTAGCGACCTATTTATCCAACTCCAAGTATCTTTCGATTTATGACTCTCGAGTATTTATCATCAATCCTAAAATATCCAAAAACTATCGACGAAGTTTCTCGGATATGGACAAGACTGATCCTAAAGATGCGTTCGTTTTAGCGGATATCGCTAGAGTGGGTAGAACCGATGGTTTAACCCCTTTTAAAGGGGCTCAACGTTTAGCCCTTGAAAGGCTTACTAGACATCGTCTTCACATCGCTGAACTGCTTTCAACTGAGAAGACTTATGCCCTTAATAACGTCTTTTTGAAGTTTTCTGAGTTTGAATCCTTGTTTACTGATAACTTCGGTAAAACCGCTGTTGAGCTACTCCTTGAATATCATACAACCGATGATATCATTCGATCTTCACTTGAAGATTTGACGGCTTTTATCATCAAATCCAGTAAGAACAGATTCTCAGATTCAGAAGCCGTCGCTACCAAGATTAAGGCTGCTGCTAGAGCTTCTTATCGTCTCGATAAAACTGCCTATGATCCGATCAATCTTTCGCTCGCTTCTTCCATCAATGTCATTAGCTGTTACGAAGCTGAAATCAGAGAAATCGATAAGGCCATCATTCGTCAAGTCGCTGGTTTTAACCAAATTCATTACGATGTTCTCATATCGATTCCAGGTATTGGTAAGGTGTTCGCTGCCGGTATCTTAGCTGAAATCGCCGATATCAATCAATTTGAATCTGATGATGCTTTGGCTAAATACGCCGGTATTACTTGGCGTAAAACCCAGTCTGGTAAGTTTGAAGCTGAAGATACTCAAATGACTAAAACAGGTAACAAGTATCTTCGTTATTTCATTATTCAGGCTGCCAATATGGCTCGTCAATTCATCCCTGAATATCGTGACTACTACCAAAAGAAATTTGATGAAGTCACCACGCATCAACACAAACGTGCCCTCGCCCTTACTGCTAGAAAACTGATTCGTCTTATCTATGGTTTGTTGAGTACCAATAGACTTTATCAGTAACATTTAAATCTCTTTCTAATCCATTCAACCTTTTTTAATCATGTCCTCTTATCACCTAAACAACCGTTTTCGTGATATTTTTTTTATTCTTTACTGCTTGACATATTTACCGGTTGCT
>NZ_JAOVQM010000021.1 GCF_025742995.1 Paracholeplasma manati
CTCTTTTATGTCTGATTCTTTCATGTAATAAGGCGATTTCTAATACTTTCTGATGATAGTTACTAGAACCCTTGATTCTTCTAGATAAACTTCTTTGAAGGACTCTGAGTTTATTGAAGTCTGTTTGAATGTCTTTAGGATAATCCAATTTAAATCCTTCATGATCAATATAGAAATGAGTCATGGAGAAATCTAATCCAATCGATTCTTTTACATCTTTTTTCTTAATCTCTTTTTGGTATTCATATAGAATAGAAACATAATAATTACCTGTACTACTCTTAGATACCGTTACATTTTTGAGAATCATATCACTAGGTATGGCTCTATGTTGTTTGATCTTTACTTCACCCAGTTTAGGTAGTTTGATAAAACCTTTTAATAGAGCGATATTATTGTTAACAAGATTGGTCGTATAACCATAGTCTTGTTTCTTTGAATGAAACTTAGGGAAGTCTTGTTTATGATTGAAGAATTGTTTAAAAGCTTTTTCTTGATTGAGTTGTGTATTGGCTAAAGATAAAGAGTCTATGTCTTTTAGAAATGGATAAGCATCTTTATATT
>NZ_JAOVQM010000022.1 GCF_025742995.1 Paracholeplasma manati
AACCGCAAGGAGGGAGCCGTCTAAGGTAGGATCAATGATTGGGGTTAAGTCGTAACAAGGTATCCCTACGGGAACGTGGGGATGGATCACCTCCTTTCTAAGGAAAACATGACTTAAGAAGTCATAAACCAGAAATTTCAACTAGAAATTTCCCATTCATTATTACTCATCATATTCAGTTTTGAAAGACTTAATTGTCTTTTAATAAGGGCCTATAGCTCAGCTGGTTAGAGCGCACGGCTGATAACCGTGAGGTCGATGGTTCGAGTCCATTTAGGCCCACCATTTAAGTGGTGCACTTGTAACAGAGCTAACCCTTAAAATGTTTTATCCAACCTAATGGTTGAGATCTTTGAAAAGTAGATAAATTCTGACGTAAGGTTAAGGAAGAGAAGGCACGCAGTGAATGCCTTGGCACTAAGCACCGATGAAGGACGCAACTAACGGCGAAACGCCACAGGGGAGCAGTAAGTA
>NZ_JAOVQM010000023.1 GCF_025742995.1 Paracholeplasma manati
TATACAACCAACCTTGTTAACAATAACATCGTTCTATTAAAGGGTTATATCAAACTACCTAAACTCGGTGAAGTGAAAATCAAACAACACAGAGCCATACCTATTGATATGACTTTGAAGAACGTTACGGTATCTAAAAGTAGTACCGGTAAGTATTATGTATCGATACTATATGAATACCAGAAAGAGATTAAGAGACAAGAAATCAAAACATCGATTGGTCTAGATTTCTCGATGAATCATTTTTATGTAGATCATCAAGGATTCAAACTAGATTACCCAACCGATATTCAAACAGACTATAACAAACTAAGTATTCTTCAAAGGAGTTTATCTAGAAGAATCCAAGGTTCTAATAACTATCATAAAAAAGTATTAGAGATCGCTTTATTACATGAACGAATCAGACATAAAAGAGATGACTTTTTACATAAACTATCTAACGCGATAACCAAGCG
>NZ_JAOVQM010000024.1 GCF_025742995.1 Paracholeplasma manati
CCATAAATAATGTTATAATATAGTTGAATAATCACTATACATAAATACTATGAAATGGGGAAATATCGGATGAACAAAGCCTTTAAGTTTAGAATCTATCCAACTCAAACTCAACAGACTTTGATTCGTATGACCTTAGGCCATAATCGCTTTCTCTGGAATAAGATGTTAGAAGATAAGCAGAAACAGTATGAACTTGATAAAACCATGTTATACAACCGTCCGGCACAATATAAAGATACTTATCCATTTCTAAAAGACATCGACTCTTTATCTCTAGCCAATACGCAACTCAATCTAGAAAAAGCTTATAAACAATTCTTCAATCATAAACAAGATTTTCCCAAATTTCATTCTAAGAAACAAGACTATGGCTATACAACCAACCTTGTTAACAATAACATCGTTCTATTAAAGGGTTATATCAAACTACCTAAA
>NZ_JAOVQM010000025.1 GCF_025742995.1 Paracholeplasma manati
TTTTAACAACACAATCAAGAAGTCCACACCCTCTTTAGGTAGCGGGATGAATTGATTTTTTCTTTTGATTTATGTATACAAATGCCCATAAATAATGTTATAATATAGTTGAAAAATCTCTATACATAAACACTATGAAAGGGTGAACTGGATGAACAAAGCCTTTAAGTTTCGAATCTATCCAAATGAATCTCAAAAGACTTTAATCCATATGACTCTAGGACATAATCGCTTTCTCTGGAATAAGATGTTAGAAGATAAACAGAAACATTATGAACTCACTAAAAACATCCTTCATCCCACACCTGCACAATATAAAGATGCTTATCCATTTCTAAAAGACATAGACTCTTTATCTTTAGCCAATACACAACTCAATCAAGAAAAAGCTTTTAAAC
>NZ_JAOVQM010000026.1 GCF_025742995.1 Paracholeplasma manati
TACTTACTGCTCCCCTGTGGCGTTTCGCCGTTAGTTGCGTCCTTCATCGGTGCTTAGTGCCAAGGCATTCACTGCGTGCCTTCTCTTCCTTAACCTTACGTCAGAATTTATCTACTTTTCAAAGATCAAACCTTAATAAAAAGAATTCGTTAGAATTTCTCTTATTTTTTGGAAATTTTGATTTTCCAGAAAGACAATTAAGTCTTTCAAAACTGAATATGATGAGTAATAATGAATGGGAAATTTCTAGTTGAAATTTCTGGCTTATGACTTCTTAAGTCATGTTTTCCTTAGAAAGGAGGTGATCCATCCCCACGTTCCCGTAGGGATACCTTGTTACGACTTAACCCCAATCATTGATCCTACCTTAGACGGCTCCCTCCTTGCGGTT
>NZ_JAOVQM010000027.1 GCF_025742995.1 Paracholeplasma manati
TATGATTTGGTGAGTGTCGAAGGATTGAATCTTAAAGATATGTCTCAAACAAGTCCATATTACGCTAAGCAAATATCACGGTTTGGTTGGACTAGGTTTATATCATTCTTGAAGTACAAGTTAGAAATACAAGGTAAGACTTTGATGGTGATGGACGAGTGGTATCCATCGTCAAAGACATGTAGCTGTTGTGGGGACATCAAAACAGATTTGAAGTTATCTGAGAGAGTCTATCATTGTCCAAGTTGTGAGTTACATTTGGATAGAGATCATAACGCAGCGATCAATATCAACAAAGAAGGGTTTAGAAAGTATAAGTTAGCATTTCAGTTATAAACAAATAAGAACCGTAGGGACT
>NZ_JAOVQM010000028.1 GCF_025742995.1 Paracholeplasma manati
CTAGATTTGTTTCATTCTTAAAGTATAAGTTAGAAATACAAGGTAAGACTTTGATGGTGATGGATCAGTGGTATCCATCCTCAAAGACCTGTAGTACCTGTGGTGAGATTCATAGTGAACTCAAACTCAATAATCGAGTTTTCGAGTGTAAGCAGTGTGAACTACACTTAGATAGAGATCATAACGCAGCGATCAATATCAATAAAGAGGGATTAAGACAGTACAAATTAGCTTTTCAGTAATAAGACACATTAAGAACCGTAGGGACTACGGGGATAGCCTATTGAGTCAATCGCGGGTACGCTTTTATGGATAGGAAGCCCCCACTTCTAGTTAAGTGGTGGGTAGTTCAC